>DXVA01000009.1:6312-32866 GCA_019408975.1 Lentisphaeria bacterium
GTTTTGCGGCAAGGAAGATGTTTCTGAGCTGACGTTCAGTAAGCGCGTAGTGGGCTTTGATTTTCTGCTTCTCCTGCAACATTTCGCCGTAGGTGGAGAGTTTTTTCTTCTTGCCGTTTTTGCCCTGCTGGCCTGCCGGATAGGGGCGTTTCACGCTGGGGCACTTGGCCATGTTCCAGATGCAGTAGCCGAGGCGTCTGCAAAGTTTGTGTTTGGCTTGAGCTTGTTTCATTCCCGTTCCTTTCTTTGAAGGTTTGTGTTTTTCCCGCATGGTGTCAAGCAATAACAGGGGCCATACGGGCTTATCTCAATAAAAAGAGCTAATAAAATAACATATTGACTGGCATAAGTCAATACCTGAATGTAAATTTAATAGTAAAATTTTGGAAGCGGTGGAAGATGCCGCCGGATGGAGGGCAGAAGAATCAATGAGGATTTCTGTTCTGCCCTTCTGATGACGTTACAGAAAGGAATGCAATATGATGAAATACAGAATACTCTGTCTGCTGCTGGGGATCGTCGGAGCCGTTTTCTTTTCATCCTGCGCATCACCCGATACGGAGGAAGAAAAGGATATCGCACCGGAATTCGAGGTTTCCAGTCTCAGCATGGCGCCGGCGCGGGATAGACGCAACGGGACATTTCCGGGTGACCGCAATTTCGTGATGTCCTGGAATATCCTCGGTCCCGTAAAGGCGGCGGACCCCGCCTCCTTTCATGCGGAATCCGTTCCCGATGAAAAGAACCTGAACGGTTCGCGCAGGGCGCCGAGAGGCGCGCGCTGGCATGTGATCCGGTTCAGCAACGACGGCGAGGACGACATTCCCGGAACCGTTGATTTCACGGGGCGGATTACGGGCAAAGCCGATAAAAAGAGTATTTTTTATGCCTGCGCGACACTGGAAACGGATTCCGAACTGCGGAATCTCGTTCTCAATGCCGGCAGTTGCGGAAAGGTCAAAGTCTGGATTAACGGAGCCCTGGTTTATTCCTATGAGAAGAATCGCAGGGACTTCAAGCCGGATTCGGACAGCATCGGGGGAATTACCCTCCGGAAAGGGTTGAACCGCATTGTCGTGAAATACATGGACAACGGCGGGGATTATGCGAAAGAGCGGAAATTCTGTCTGCGTTTTACGGATGAACAGGGGCAGCCGACTCTGATAAGGTAACGAATGGTGTCAGCAGGAATGATGGAAAACAAAAAGGTGAAAATTTTCTTTTTCGGATCGGGCGCGTTTGCAGTTCCCGTGCTGGAGGCGCTCTGCCTGAACCCGAAAATACAGATGTGCGGAATCATCACACAGCCGGATAAGCCGGCGGGGCGCAAGATGACCCTGACTCCGACCCCCGTCGGAAAATGGTGTGACGCCCATGAGATCGAATGCAGGCGGGTCAAATCGGTGAATGAACCGGAGTTTTTCGAATCGCTCAAGGCGGAGGCTCCGGACATCATCGTGGTGGTTTCCTTCGGTCAGATTCTGAAAGAGCCGATCCTCAATCTGCCGAAGTTCTGCTGTCTGAACGTCCATGCGTCGCTTCTGCCGAAATACAGGGGGGCGTCCCCGATTACGGCGGTTGTCCTGAACGGAGATCTTGAAAGCGGTGTCTGTTTCATGCATATGGACAAGGGGCTTGACACCGGAGCCGTGTTTGAATCGCACCGGCTCACCCTGCCGCCGGAAATCCGGACCGATGCACTGGAGACTCTGCTTTCCGGTCTGGCGGCGCAGAAAATCGTTTCGTGCATCACGAATATCACGGAACACCATCTGGCGGCGATTCCGCAGAACCATACTGCTGCGACGCTGTCCAAGAAGATCAGAAAAAGCGACGGCGCAATGAGATGGGGAGAATCCGCCGTCGTCATTGAGCGTAAAATCCGGGCCTTTCATCCGTGGCCTTCGGTCTGCTTCTGCCTGCCTGTTCAGGATCGCTGCGCCAATGTGAAGATTACTGCCGGACGTTCCATTCAGACACCGTGTGTCGCGGAGCCGGGCAGAATCCTCAGGATCGGTAAAGAGGGAGTCACCGTGGCATGCGGCATCGGTGCGCTCCTGATCGAAAAAGTCATCCCCGAAGGAAAAAAAGAGATGTCTGCCGCAGACTTCGCGCGCGGCTTCAGGCTTACACCGGAAGATGTGTTTGCCGACGGCCCGGTATTCTCACCAAAATCTAAATAAGGAACGATGAATGGCAAAAGACAAAAAACAAATCATTATTAATTGCGAACAGCTCGAAACGCGCTTCGCAATGCTCAAGAACGGGCGCCTGGAAGAATATGAAATCGAACGGAGCACCGATGACATTCTGCCCGGTTCGATCTATCTCGGGAAAATCACCCGTCTGGAACCGGCGCTGGAGGCGGCGTTTGTCGATATCGGCGCGGAAAAAAACGCATTTCTCCATTACCGGGACATGCTGCCCGCCACGTATGATATCGTAGACAACATTAAAAAGATCGATGCGGCGGAGAAGGTCGCTCGGGAGGATGCCTCCGGAAAAGGCAAAAAGAAGAAATTCCTCAGCGGTTTTTCCGAAAAGATACGCAAATTCCTCGGCAGCGGTGATAAATCGCGCCGTCTCCATGACCTTGAACTTGCAATTCATAAGGGCAAGATCACAGTCAAAGATATTCCCAAAATGTTTCCCTGCGGTTCCGAACTGCTGGTTCAGGTCACCAAAGGCCCGATCGGCACGAAAGGCGCGCGCGTCACAACCAATCTGACGATTCCCGGACGTTATCTTGTGCTGCTTCCCTATTCCGACCACATCGGGCTCTCTTCCAAAATCGACGAGAACAAGGAGCGCGACCGCCTGAAAAAAATCCTGCGGGGGCTTGATATTCCCGATGGAATGGGAGTCATCTGCCGGACTGTCGGCGAGGGGCGCAAGGCGCTGTTTTTCAAACGCGACCTCGATATGCTTCTTGCGCTCTGGCATAAAGTCGAAACGGCGCTGGAAACCCCGCACGCACCGCAGGTCGTCTACAAAGAGCCGACGCTTCTCGAACGTACCGTGCGCGATCTTCTGACCGATGATATCGACGAAATCGTAATCGACAGCAAAGAGGCGTTCAACTATTTCAAGGATGCGTTCCATCAGTTCGTCGGCTCCGATTTCGATACAAAAGTCGTGCTTCACAACCGGGCGGAACCGATCTTCAAACGCTATAAGGTCATGGAGCAGGCGGCGACGATTTTCCAGCGGGTGGTTCAGCTTCCCAGCGGCGGTTATATCTGTATCGATGAGACCGAAGCCCTTGTCGCAATCGACATCAATTCAGGCAAAAGCCGTGCGAAAGATCAGAATGCCGCGATTCTCAAAACCAATCTGGAAGCTGCGGAGGAGATCGCGCGCCAGATGCGCCTGCGCAATATCGGCGGACAGCTTGTGATCGATTTCATCGACATGCGCAGTGCGCAGGACCGCGAAACAATCAACAAGGCAATGCGGAAATTTGTCAGCGACGACCGTGCCAAGACCAAGATTCTGCCTTTAAGTAAATTCGGGTTGATGGAAATGACACGTCAGCGCGAACATGAGAGCATTCAGGACGTGGTTTATGACAGCTGTCCTTACTGCCACGGTTCCGGGCGCGTCAAGTCCGCGATCAGCATGAGCGTGGAGATTCAGCGCAGACTGAAAGAGATTCTGAAGCGGAAACAGCGCGAAAAAGGACTCCAGATCCGTGTCATCATGAATCCCGCGGTTCTTGCCCGCCTGAAAAACGATGACGCAGACCTCTTGAAAGAACTGGAAAATCAGTATGGGCAGGCGCTTTCTTTCCGTGCCGATCCGACGATTCACATGGAACAGTTCAAACTGGTCGATCCGCAGACCGGCGAAGAATATTGACGGAGAATATATTTTCCCCGGGGAACAGGGGCATACCTTGTTCCCCGGAGTTTTCGGATTTGAAAACCGGATTCCCCCCTTTTCAGTAAATGACGGAAAAAGGCGAGGGCATTTTTCCTGAGGCCAAGGGCGCAATGCACCCTTGTCAGCGGGAAAGAATTTCAGCGGCGATATCCATGGCGGAACCGATCGCGGGAGAATTTTCCAGCGCGTCGGCAATGGAACCTTCATCACACTTCGCCATGAACTTCGGGTCGAGCGGAAGCTGGGCGATCAACGGGATGGAATATGCTTTTGCGAGGCGCTCGCCGCCGCCGTTGGAAAACAAAGGATGCGTATGTCCGCAGTCGGGACAGGTGAAGCCGCTCATATTTTCGATGATGCCGCCGACACGCACCTCGACTTTCTTGCAGAAATCCAGGCACTTGCGACAGTCCGCCATGGAAAGCTCCTGCGGGGTTGTGACAATGACCGCCTGCTTGTCGCCGGTGATCATCTGGCAGGCGGAAAGAACCTCATCGCCGGTTACCGGAGGAAAATCAAGCACGAGATAATCCAGCTCGCCCCAGACGACTTCCTCAAGAAGCTGTTTCAGCACGCCGATCTTTGCCGGCCCGCGCCAGATGACAGCCTGATCCTCGTCCTCAAGCAGAAGCCCGACGGAGACCAGTTTCACGCCTCCCGCAACTTCCATCGGGAGCAACCCCGCCTCACTGCCGTCCATGCGCAGGTGCTGGACTCCGAACAGCGTCGGCTGGGAGGGACCGTGAAAATCAAGGTCGAGGAGTCCGACCTTGTACCCTTTTTTTGCAAGAGATACGGCAAGAGACGCCGCGACGGAGCTTTTCCCGACTCCGCCCTTGCCTGAAAGCACCATGATTTTATGTTTGATCTTCTCAAGCACGAGATTCAGTTTTTCATCTTCGCATTTGCCCTTTTCGCCGCATGACGAGCAATGTCCGTTACAAGCCATTTTTACCACATCCTTATTCTGATTGATAGAGTATTGTTATGAAAGCCGTGATTTGAAATCGGCATAGCCGAATTCGCGGATCACGTTCAGTTCCCCGGTTTCAGGGTCCCATGTCGCGATGGATGGAAGCTGGAGCCCGTTGAACGTATTCGTCTTGACCATAGTATAATGCGCCATGTCGAGAAATACAAGTTTGGAACCGTATTCAAGCCGTTCATCGAAAGAGTAATCGCCGATCACGTCGCCCGCAAGACAGGAATGCCCGGCAAGGCGGTAAGTGTATTTTTTTTCATCCGGCAGCCCCGCGCCGATGATGTTCGGGCGGTACGGCATTTCAAGCACATCGGGCATATGCGCCTCTGCGGAAGTATCGAGAATCGCAATGTCGGTTTCATTGTGAACTACATCCAGGACACTCGAAACCAGATATCCTGTATTCAGGGCGACGGCTTCACCGGGTTCGAGAAAAATTTCCGGCGTGCCCCATCTTGCCTTGAATTCCTTCAAAAGACGGCAAAGCAGGTCGATATCGTAATCCTGCCGCGTAATATGGTGCCCGCCCCCGAGGTTGATCCATTGCATTTGCGGAATGATGTCCGCGAATTTTTCCTCGAAGACCGCAAGCGTGCGCGCAAAGGCATCCGAATTTTTCTCGCACAGATTGTGCATGTGAAGCCCTGTGATTCCCTCAAGGGATTCACCGTCAAAGTCCGCGCGGCGGATTCCCAGACGCGATTTCGGGGCGCAGGGGTCGTAGATTTCAACATCTCCCTCGGAATGTTCCGGATTGCAGCGGATGCCGAATTTTACGTCTTTGCTGTTCCGGGTGATTCCACGGAATCTTTTCCACTGTGAAAACGAGTTGAAGATAATGCGGTTGCAGGTTGTCAGGAGCTCTTTCAGATCCTGTTCCGAATAAGCGGCGGCAAATGCCGTGACCTCCTTGCCGAATTCTTCCCGTCCGAGCCTTGCCTCGTGAGGAGAGCTGGCGCATGTCCCGTCAAGGATTTCGTTGATGATGCCATAGACGGAAAACATGGAAAACGCCTTCTGCGCCAGCAGGATTTTCACGCCTGTTTCGCGTCTCACGCGATCCAGTATTGCAAGATTTTTCCGGAGCAGTGCGAGATCCACGACAAAGCAGGGAGTTTTGATTTCAGACAAAGGCAGAGTGCTGTTTCTGTTCATGACATGTTCCTTGATTCCGGCGGTTTCGCTGAGAAAACTCAAAGGACCGGAAAGACACAAAAGGAACAAACGCCTCCGTGCCTTCCAAGTCCTTTCAAACCCGATTATTCTGTCTTACTTCAGGAAAACTTCGGTCCAGGGAAGACCGTACTGCGTCAGTTTCTCCATGAACGGCGCGGGGTCGAATTCTTCCATATTGAAGACTCCTTTGCCTTTCCACGTGCCGGTCGCGACCATCATTGCGCCGATCATCGCGGGAACGCCCGTCGTATAAGAGATCGCCTGAGAATTGACCTCCTTGTAGCAGTCCTCATGATTGCAGACGTTGTAGATGTAATACTCGCGTTCCCTGCCGTCCTTCGTGCCTTTGATTCTGCATCCGATGCAGGTCTTGCCTTTGGTCAGCGGGCCGAGAGAGGCGGGATCGGGGAGCAGGGCTTTCAGGAACTGAAGCGGGACGATTTCGTGTCCCTGATACATCACGGGATCGATGCGGGTCATGCCGACATTCTCAAGCACTTCGAGATGTTTGAGGTAATTGTCTGAAAACGTCATCCAGAAGCGCGCGCGCTTGAGCCCTTTCGGTGCGAGATTTTTCGTCAGGGATTCCAGTTCCTCGTGGAACATCAGGTAAATGTTCTTCGGGCCGATTCCGTCCGGGAAATCCATGGTTTCCTTGACGGACAGCGGTTCCGTTTCGATCCATTTGCCGTTTTCCCAGTACCTGCCTTTGGAAGTGACCTCGCGGATATTGATTTCCGGATTGAAATTCGTCGCGAAAGGCTGCCCGTGGTCGCCCGCATTCGCGTCGATGATGTCAAGAGTTTCGATGGTGTCGAAATGGTTCTTCATCGCCCATGCGGTATAGACATTGGTAACGCCGGGGTCAAATCCGCTTCCAAGCAGCGCCATGAGCCCTTTCTCTTTGAAGCGGTCCTGATACGCCCACTGCCATTTGTATTCGAAATGCGCTTCGTCAAGGGGTTCGTAGTTCGCCGTGTCGACATAGTTCACACCTGCTTCAAGACAGGCGTCCATGATATGCAGATCCTGATAAGGGAGCGCAAGGTTCAGAACCACGTCGGGCCGGACTTTTTTAATCAGCTCGACCAGCTGCGGCACATTGTCCGCATCCACCTGTGCCGTGGAGATCGTGCGGTTGTATTTCTCCTTGACCTGCGCCGCAAGCGCATCGCATTTGGACTTCGTTCTGCTGGCAAGGCAGATGTCCGTAAAGACATCCGCCGCCTGTGCACATTTGTGTACCGCCACTCCGCTGACGCCGCCGGCGCCGATGATCAGAATTCCTGCCATTTTTATTTCTCCTGATTGATGATTGTTTTCTTTTTCGGATTTATGCTGAAATTCAGCGCTCAAAGTAGGTATATCCGCGCAGACCGTTTTCATAAGCGTTGACGATCGTGCGGCGCTCCGCGGGCGTGATCTTCTTTTCCTCGATCGCCCGTTCGGCAATGCTGCGGAAACTGTTGATCAGGTCCTTCGGACTGTATTCCACATAGCTCAGGACATCGGAAACGGTATCGCCTTCGATTTCCTTCACGATCTCGAAATGCCCTGTCTCCCGGCTGATGTTGATATTGACGACGTTCGTATCGCCGAGCAGGTTGTGGAGATCGCCCAATGTCTCCTGATAAGCTCCGACAAGAAACGCGCCGAGATAATACTCGTCCACATCGTTGACCCTGTGCAGGGGCAATGTGCGCCGCTCATCGTGGAGGTCCACGAACTTGTCGATTTTGCCGTCGCAGTCGCAGGTGATGTCGGAAATGATGCCGTTGCGCGTGGGGCACTCCGTCAGGCGGTGAATCGGCATGATCGGAAACACCTGTTTGATTGCCCAGGAGTCGGGCAGCGACTGGAAGACACTGAAATTCGCGTAGTAAATATCGGCAAGCGCCGCGTCCAGCCCCTCGAATTCATCGGGTATGTATTTGAGGCGTTTCACCTCTTTGTTCACGGAAACCATGATGTGCCAGAACGCATTTTCCGCAAGAGCGCGCTCGCGAAGTGAAATACGCCCGTTCTTGAAGAGAATGCGGATTTCGTCGCGGTAGTAGATCGCATCGTGATAACACTCCTGAAGATTTTTCGTCGTAATCGTCCCGAGGATGTTCATGAGGTCCTTGGTCATTTCATTCGCATCTTCCGGCACCTTCGCCGGGATCTTCGGCGGCTCGAAACAGGTCACGTCCAGAATGTTGAACAGCAGCACGGAGTAATATGCCACGGTCGCACGGCCGGATTCCGTTATGATGTTCGGGTGCGGAATGTTCTTTGCATTCAGCGTCTCTGCGACCGCCTCAATGATATCGACGCAGTATTCGTCCAGCGTGTAGTTTTTGCTGGCATGATAATTGGTATGGGAACCGTCATAATCCACGGCGAGCCCGCCGCCGAGATCAAGATATCCCATCGGCGCCCCTTCTTCCACGAGCCCGCAATACACGCGGCAGGCTTCGATGACGCCCGCGCGGATGTCGCGGATGTTCGGAATCTGCGAACCGATATGGTAATGCAGAAGCTTCAGGCAGTCCAGCATACCGGCGTCGCGAATCTGATCGACGATCGTGATCAGCTCCGCCGTATTGAGCCCGAATACACTGCGGTCGCCGCCGGAATCGGTCCATTGCCCTCCGGCGCGCGTGGAAAGCTTCATGCGCAGCCCGATATTCGGCCTGATTCCCAGCGCCTTGCTTCGTTCCACGATAACCGGCACTTCGCCGGGCATTTCCACGACCAGAATGCATTTGATCCCGAGTTTCGTTGCGTAAAGTCCCAGGTCGATGAATTCTTCATCCTTGTAACCGTTGCAGACGAGGCACGCATCCGGGTCCGTCATATTGCCGATCGCGGCGATGAGCTCAGCCTTGCTTCCCGCCTCGAACCCATGATGGAATTCACGTCCGAAGCGGGCAACCTCCTCGATCACCTGCTGCTGCTGATTGACCTTGATCGGGTAAACGCCGCGATACTGCCCGGTATAATTCGTCTGCTGGATCGCTTTACGGAAACTGGCGTGCAGAAGCCGTATCTGCGTATCCAGAATATTTCGGAGGCGGAGAAGAACCGGCATATCCATGCCGCGTTCCTGAATGCCGTTCACAATTTCCATGAGACTGACCGCCGGTCCCTTCGGGCCGAAAGCCGTCACAACGAGTTCTCCCTTGTCATTGATGTCAAAGTATCCGGCGCCCCAGTCCTTGATTCCGTAAAGATCCGCGGAATCGCGGGCTGTCCAGTGTTCAAAAGCGTCTTTATGAACGTTCATTCCCGGGTGGTTCCTCCCACATTTAAAAGTCTTCCTAACTATCGGTGAAAACAAATGCTTATAATATAAAATTCGGCAGCATAAAATTCAATTCATTTTATGAAAATTTAACAAACACTTTTACCATTCCGCTGATGCATTACTTTTTTCATGAAAATTTTCTGTATTTTTTTTCTTTGCTCCTTGACGATTGCGAAAAATATTGTATAATGTTAATAGAAAGTTGCAGAATCAACGTAAGAAGGTGCAGAGAGAGCGGATATGGGACACACTTTGGTGAAGCAGGAAGCCGGAGAGCGGATCGCGAATGATATTTGCGAAGCAATCCGTTCGGGGATTCTGAAGCCCGGCGACAAACTTCAGGGGGAAACGGAACTTGCGCGCATTTACAACGGCAGTATCTATAATGTGCGCAAGGCTCTTTCGCGTCTCAAAAAAGATCAGGTGGTGCATTCCGTTCCCAAGGTCGGCGTATTTATTTCGGAACAGCCTGCCGCCGCGCCCTCAAATTCGAAACAGGAGAGCACGCCGGATACTGCGGGGTTCATTGCGGAAATTTCGAAAAACACCGTCCATTTCCTGACCGCTTTCAATCCGTTTCTTGCCGGGTGCTGGGATTTTGTCGCGGAAACGTTTCGGGAACGGGTGCCGTTCGCATCCGTTTCGATTGATTTCGGCAATGCGCCTGATGTCATGAATCCGCCGGACATCTGGGAGTGTTCCTCCCCGTTTCACAAATACCAGTATGAGGATATGGATGCTTTTGATTTTTCCGGCTTTCAGGACGATTCGATCGCGCTGCTTTCTCCGAAAGTGATTCAGTTCATGAACTCTGCGGATCTTCTGTTTTACAACCCTGAACTTCTGGATAAGCTGGGGCTTCCGGCGCCTTCCTGGCGGATATTTGATGAGCAGCTGGACTATCTGGATGCCGCGGTGACGGAAGTGCAGAACCGACCAGACCTTGTTGTGCCGGGAACGATCCAGCAGCCGTTGATGAGGCTTGATCATTACTTCTACAAAATTTTTGCAGATATCCGCCGCAGTCATTTTTTCCGGATGGAGCAGTTCATTGAAAAACATGAAGACTCATTCCGCAAGGTCACGGCATTCTGGAAAAAGTTTGCAATCAGCCACCCGAAACTGGCGGAAAAAAATCTTGCTGATTTTATTGACGGCGCAACCCCGTTCTTTTTCGGAGACAGCTTTTATTACGGACGTGCAAAACAGCATGTCGATTTTGAATGTCACCCCATGCTGGACGTGGAGAACCGGCTTGAGACTCATGCTTCAAGTCTTCTCCTTTCCGCATATACCGAGTATCCTGTGGAGTCCATGCGTTTCCTGAAGCATCTGCAAAGCACGCCGGTTCAGCGCCGTTTTGCGGAAAGGGGGCTGCTGCCGCTGAGAAAACAGGACTTTGATTCGCTTCCTTTCACGCATGGACGCGAACTTTTCGATGCCGTTCAGGATGCTTCGTTTTTCTTTCATTCGCAGGAGGAGCAGTATATCGGCATGAATATCATCAACATTGAATTGTGGGACTGCATTCTGTTCGGGAAGAGTATCCACGAGGCACTGCGGAATTCATTGAATCTTTCCAAACTCTATTTGAAGATGAAACTTGACAAAGCGGTCAAATCCAAACATGAAAATCAGGCGTAAAAACAACAAGGAGAATCGGAATAGCCAGAGATATTCAAGAAATATCTCAGTCAATCTGCATTCCTATACCAGACAGGAACTGATAAATCCCTGCTATTCTTCTTTTTTATTTCCATCGAAAAAGAGAACTGGCAGGTAAAAGGAATAAGGATAGATAAAGACTTAAGTAAAGCCGGAACTGAAAATGTCAGGAAGTCATGAAAAAAGTCCTGTCGAAGCTTAATAATAGAAAAACGACTGAAATATATTCACTTTCCGACTGAAGATTAGTATTCCATCATCAGAAAACCGTAAGGCAATAGATCGACTTGAACCATGTCGTTCTCGATTCGGAAATCTGCTCCGCGGTTCATGAACACAGGCGTTTCCACAACACGGGCTATGCGGCAGTCCAGAGTCACGCGAACAGACTGATTATGGCAGTTGACCGCGATCAGCAGATTCTGATTTTTACTATTCCGAGTTAGAGCAAGGACGCTATCTTTATGATCGTGTTCAAGCCAATTTACGTTGCCTTCATATAAAGCTTCCTCGGTTTTTCGCATGGAAATCAGTTTCCGGACGAGATCAAAACGCATCTGTCCATCGGTAGTCAGGGCATTAGACCAGTCGATAGTCAAGTTTCTACCGTGAAAGCGGTTTCCCCATATGGAGTGCATGCTGGAGTCTGCAATTTCCTGACCGTTGTAGAGAAACGGCACACCATCAAGACTGAAATTCAGAAAAAGCATAGCATCATGCCCTTTGCTCCCTATGATTTTCTCAATCCGGTTTTCTCCTGATTCATTGACAATATCATGATTTTCGGTGGCATGGATTACTCGTGCTCCAGGCAGGAGGGCATTCATGTATTCCTGCCAGATTTTCACGATCTTAGAGGCGGGCTCATTACCTCGGAAAACATCGGAGAGACATCCCCATGCAAAGAAATAATTCAGATCGAAAGCGGCGTTTTGTTCATTCTTCCGACCGCTTTCCGCCAGCATAATGACATCCGGTTTGATTGCCTCAATCCGACGGCGTCCTTCCTCCCAGAAATCAAGCGGAACTGCATCGGCCACATCGCAACGGAATCCATCGAAATCATAGTCTCGGATGAACATTTCCATGTTCTGCCAAAGATATTCGCGCAGGGCAGAAGATTCGAAATTCAGTTCTGGAAAATGCCATCTACCATTTTTTATCTTACCTTCGGCATCGCGTACCACGAAGTCTGGATGTTCTTTCAGAAATACCGGTGCTGGGCCACAATGGTAGTAAACCAAATCCAAAATCACTCTCATACCGAGTTCATGGGCACCGGCTGCGAATTTTTTCAGATCTTCATTGGTGCCGTATTCGGGATCTACATTGTAATAGTCTTTTAGACGGTAAGGATTCATAGGGTTGTTCAATGCACATTTTTTTTGGCGATCACTCCAGAACTCCTGCCGCATATCATCATCCGCGACCATCGGAGGACAAAGATAAAGGATATCCGCTCCGAGTTCCGACAGGTAAGGCAGCATCCGGAAAGCACTTTGTAGTGTTCCTCCCGGCGTGAATGGACGCAGGAAGATCTGGTATATGACTGATTTCTTTAGAAAATCAGGTGCATTTTTTGCAGTACATGACATTGACATTGTTCTCTATTATGTAAAAATCAAGGGTTGAACCCCCCTTTTTTACATCCTTTCTTTATTTTTTGGGGGATAAACTTAATTTCTGTCCTCAAAAGACAAAAATCCTATTTCTGCAATGTTTAGTGAATTTATTTACAGTTAATTCTCCATAAGATATTGTGTGATGCTTCCCGATGCTTTTTTCAAATGGGCGAGAATGAGCCGGTCTTGCTTTTCATTTGCATGTTCGGGAAGGGTGTACACTCCCAGCGCACCGGCAATTTCTCCATTGGGGACAAAGACCGGAACACTGTAACTGTAAGTCCGGTAGCGTTTGCGCAGTGTAATGCAATATCCCTGCCTGCGGATCCGTTTTATGTCATTTTCATGATCCGGCCAGTAAAATTCCGGAATGCCGTTTTCTTTCATGAGGAGCTGTTGTCGTTCCGGTGGAGAGAAAGAAAAAATGACTCGTCCCGTGGCTGTTTCATAAAGATAAAATCTGCGGACTGGATCTGTACCGACACGGTAAATGTCACCCTCAGGTCCGATGTTCACAAAAGTGGTCCATACATTATTCTCCAGAATGATGTAGGTCATACCCTCCCTGATTTTTTTCACATGCCTCAGTAGAATATCGGTTACATACGATTGAAAGTGACAGGTCGCCGTCTGATTGCGGTAGGCGATTTTTCTGCATAAATAGCCGCCTGTGTAATGACCAAAACCGTCTTTTTCCGCATAACCGCAATATACCATTGTCTTCAGCAGGTTATGAGCCGTTTTGACGGAGAGTCCCTGTTTTTGTGCAAGCGTTTTCAGACGTGCTCCCTGCGGGGTTTCAAACAGAAGAATGGACAGCAGATCCAAAGCCTTTTTCACGGCTTTGACTGGCACTTCATCTTTTCTTTGCATGGTTTCTTCCTGTTGTTTTCCGGAATACAATATTCCCGAAACGCTATTTTTCAAGAATTCAATTTTCTATAATTTCAATTTCCTATAATAAGGGAAAATCTTCTTCCATAATTGTTTTTGAAGAAAAACCGGAAATATTAAACTCAGAACAAGATGAACGGCTGCAAATCAACCAGCAACAAAAAGCGAGGCTACTGAACATGTTCAAAGTCCTGATTCCCGAAACGACGGGAATTCACCAGACGGCGGCGGAAATATTCGCCGATTATTCACGGAAAATCACAGGGCGGGCACCGGAGATCATTACGATGGACGATGAGACCAGCGATCTTGTCGTGCTGGGCAATGACGTGGAGCATCCATTCGTGCTTGAACTTCTCCTTGCGGGGAAGGTCGATTCGCTCGGAATTCGTTATGACAGCGATGACTATTCGCTGACGAGTCTTCATGAAAGTAACCGGAATCTTCTGTTGATTGCGGGAGGCAGGGGGCGTTCCCTGCTTTACGGAGTTTATAACTATTTTGAACGGTGCGGCTGTTCCTGGTTCTGGGATGAGGATTTTGTGCCGAAGCTGGACGACCTGCCCCTGGAAGGGTTTCTCGTGAAGGAGAGTCCGCGTTTTGAATATCGGGGACTGCGCTACTTTGCCCACCGCAGTCTGCACCGTTTTCAGGCTGAACACTGGAATCTGGAAGACTGGAAGCATGAAATAGACTGGTTACTGAAAAAGCGTTTGAACTTTTTTATGCTCCGTATCGGACTGGATGATATTTTTCAGAAGGCATTTCCGGAAATCGTGCCTTACCCCGATCCGGACCGGAGTGCTCCCACCGATATTCCCCGCTCCTTCAATGACCGCACTCTATTCTGGTCTCTGGAAGAACGTGGAAAATTGCGCGCCGCACTGCTTAAGTATGCCCGTGAGCGGGATCTCATGCACCCCGAGGATACCGGAACCATGAGCCACTGGTACAGCCGGACGCCGCAGGAGTTTCTGGATTCGGTTAAACCGGAGTTCATGCCGCAGGCGAACATGACGCAGTATGGAGAGCCTTCCGGGCTGGTTTGGGACATCCGTCAGCAAAAACATCTCGACAATTATTTCAAATTGACGGAAGCGCATATCGAACATTACGGCTCACCGAAATTGTTTCATACCATTGGACTTGCGGAACGTCTTTGCTACCAGGATCATGCGCGGAATCATCTGATGAAGCTCTACACCTACCGCCGGATTATCGGTAAACTGCGTTCCAAATATTCCTTGGCACCTTTGATGCTTGCAACATGGGATTTCATATGTTACTGGACGCCGGAGGAGGTGTGCAGCCTTATTCGTGAATTGAATCCACAGAACACCGTAATCCTTGATTATACTTCCGACAGTTGTGATGAACTGAATAATTTTCAAAACTGGAATCTGATAGGCTGTTTCCCGTGGATATTCGGCATTTTTCATGCGTTTGAGGCGAATACAGAGATGCGCGGCAACTACAATGTGATTGAACGGCGTCTTCCGGCTGCGGCGAAAGACCCGATGTGCAGGGGAATGGTTTACTGGCCGGAGAGTTCCCATACAGATACTCTCATGCTGGAATATTTTGCGGCGAACAGCTGGAATCCGGAGAACTTCCGCATTTCCGATTTTCTGGAGGCTTTCTGCCGGAAGCGCTATTGGAATGCGGGAGAATACGCCCGGATGACCCCTGTATGGCGCATCATGCTGCCGTTGATCCGGAGCAATTACTGGCGGCAGAATCAGCAGATGCCGGTGAGAGGCTGTCTTTACGTGGATTACTCTTTCCGGATTCTGGGATACGCAATGACTGACCTGGATATACTGCTGTTGGAAAATCATAAAGCAATCACAAAAGAACTGAATGGGGCGATTCGAATTGCACCGATGTGTTTCCGGATGCTTGGCAGTATGGATTATGCCCGTCTGAGTCAACATGTGAAACGGGATTGGGTGGATCTTGCGCGTTGCGCCGTTTCCCGATTGTCCAATTTCGCGTGTGGAGTTCTTGCCTTGCGCATGGAGGCATGGCGGAACGGAGAGGATGATGATGCCCCGGTTTTGAAATATGCGGAACTGATCGGCAGACTGCTCGGAAATGAAAAGATGCTTCTTGGCGCACATGAGGACTTTTCGCTTTATGCAAGCCTGCTTCGAATACAGGAGAGTTACCGGACCAATCCCGGTTTTGAGTCGACTTTGAAAGGCAATGCAGAGAACAGTTACTGCCGCAGTTTCATCTATGAACTGTTCGAGGGTTGTTATATCCCCGAGTTCGAATGTTATTGCAGATGGTTGACATCCAGAATCACTTCCGGCGACCGGTCCCCATGGCGTTATCCGGAAGCTCTTTTCAACAGTGAGAAGAAACGGATCGGAGACCGGTTTTATAATACTCCGCTCGCCGATCTTGCGCCGAATCAGGAGCATTGCATTGCCGCGTTGCCGGGAACGCTTGCTGAATTGGCGGCAATTGCGGATGAGGTGATCGCCGACTCGGAAAAGATTCTTGTTTGAAGATAAAACAGACCGGAAAGTTCCAGGGGGCGTTTTTCTTTTTTCACGGATAAAAAATCAAAAAAATATTTTTTACCCTTGACAAAGCAGGGACAACGGTTTATTTCTTAATAGAAGACCCCCTGTATCAGAAACGGAGGTCCGGTTGTTCCGGATGAGATTGCGGCATTTATCTTGTGATGAGCTTTTGTCCGGTAGGAAGTTGAGTTATGAGTGAATCACCATTCCCGGGATTTCCTGATGATTACGACAAAAGACATTGCAGCACTTGCGGGAGTCAGTCAGACAGCGGTTTCGGCGGTGCTTTCCGGGCAGGGAAGGCGACGGCGGATCAGCGAGGAGACTTCACGGAAGATCATCGACACGGCAAAGCGTCTCGGTTATCGCAGGAATCTTGCAGCACAAGAGCTGCGCAAAGGCAGAAGTTTGTCAGTCGGCATTCTCCTGCCGGCTCCTGTCAATAATATTTACAGCTATCTGACCGGAGCGCTTGCCCCTTTGCTGGAGGCACACGGGTATCTCTCCACTTTCGCTTTCTGGGAAGATTTCAAAGGACAGATCAGAGCGACGGAAAGTATTTTGTGCCGTTGTCCGTCGGGGATCATTACCGTCGAGCCACAGCACATACCGCATGATATGAAGATTCCCGTTGTATCTCTGATTACGGATGACACCCGTTTTGATGTGGTTGACTTTGACGGGGAAGATATTTTCACTCAGGTGATTGAGCATCTGTACCAGCTTGGACACAGGAAGATTGCGTATCCGTATTCCGTGCAACTGCCGGTTCGCTACGGAAAATTGACGGCGCATTTTGCCGAAGAGCTGAACGCGCGCGGGCTTTCCACTCAATGGATGGGAACCTTGGATTCTCTTTCTGTCATGGCTCCGCCGAATCTCCCGAATCTTGCAAACCTGGTGGCAGACTGGTATGAAGCTATGAAGGAACGTCCAACGGCAATAGTCCTGCCCACTGATATGCTGGCGATTTATTTCATGCGGGAAATGACGCGCCGCGGTTATCATCTGCCCGAAGATTTGAGCGTGACCGGATGTGACAATATCCCTTTTACCGAGGTCGTTACTCCAACCCTTACCTCATTCGGAGAGCGTGCGGACGATTCTCTGCCGGACTGTCTTGTCGCATGTCTTCTGCACCGCATGGCGAATCCGGATGCTCCCCGTATGATTTATCGCGTGAAACGGCGGCTGATTGTAAGGGAATCGACTGCACCGCCGAAAAAAAATCAGAAAAATCATTGAAAAAAATATTTTCCGGTATTGCTTTTTTCAGAATTCTGTTTATAATTAAAGAGAAGATTGCTACTACGATGTAGCAGAAGAGATTTCGAATTTGAAAATAAGTCAAAGGGGTATGATATGAAAAAAGTTGCCGCTCGGAAAATATTTGCGCTCCGCAGAAAGCTCCGAATGGTAGTTAGTGGATTTACTATAATAGAATTGCTCATTGTAATTGCGATAATTGCAATTCTGGGGGCATTACTTCTGCCTGCGCTGGGCAAGGCCCGGGAAGCCGGCAGAAGTGCACTCTGCCTGAGCAACCTGAAACAAATCGGAGTCGGTTATGTCGGCTATGTGCACGACAACAAGGATTTCATTCCCTACATGTCCGGGAAAAATGACAATACCAACCGTTTGATCGTGGAATATGCCGGAGGCAGACAGGCTTCCGATTACAATCCGTATTCCTCCCTCCCGGATTATGGAAAAGCGTGGTATTGCCCCACCGGAATTTTGCGGAAGAAGGGAAAACCTGACAATGACAACATATACGGAGCCAATTACTGGTTTCATTATTATTCCGCCAACAGTGCATCCGCGCAGCTTTATTCCCGGATTAGAATGCCGGCAATGCAGATGCTTTTCGGAGACAGTGCAACGGATATCAAAACAAAGCCTTCTGCCGTACCCTATACGAAATACTGGAGCATCGACTATGCAGCGAACTGGCATAACGGGAGCGGCGGACATCTGATGGCGGACGGTCATGCGGAAAATATTCGCGGTAGCCTGATCTGGTATCATGCCCACGTCACCAATACGAAGCCTTTCGACAGTTCCGGAGTGAGGACGGCGGTGATGCTCGGATGGAAATGACTTGCTGACGGACAGACACGATATGAAATAAGAACACAAAATGAAACATAACATAAAATGAAACATAACATAAACAAAAGGGAAAGATGATGAAAACAGAAATGACTTTGAGCCTCCTTGCCGCAACAGCCGCAATCCTTTGCGCGGAACCGCTGATCAGTGAGAATTTCAACGGAACGGAAAAGCTGTCTCCTTCGCTGGAGGGCATCTCGCGCGGCGCCGCTCTGGTGAACGCACCGGAGGGGGAGAGCGGACGCATTTTGGAACTCAGCCCGAAATCCACGGCGATTTTCAAAGCGGTGAAGCTGGATCCGAAGACAAAATATATTCTGACGTTCCGCGCCCGTTCCGTCGGACCGGACTGCATGGAGGAGAATCCTCAGCTGAACAGCGCTTTTTATGACGTCAACCGGGGAAACAAGGGAATGAAACTGCCCGGCTGGGGACTGGCTTTTTCCTCGGAGACGAAAAAATACTGCAATTCGCACATCTTGTTTTCCTATCATAAGGCAGTACTGTCCAATTCATTCAAAACATATACCGATGTCTTCTACCCTGCTCCCGACGCAACACAGCTGAAAGTGCGTTTTGAAAATCCATCGCAGGAAAATAAATTATACATTGACGATGTGAAGCTGGAATCGTTTACTGAAAACGGGCTCAATATCAATCCTGATTTCAAATTGGGCAAATATAACCATTCCGGTTTCGGACAGGCTGGATACGGAATCAATATCCGTATGGTGGAGCGGCCGGATAAAAACGGTTTTTATCTGAATGTCGCAAGCTGGGCAAGCAGTGATCCGGTTCCGGTCGAGGCGGGAAAGAATTATGTCATTGATGCGAAACTTGCTCCGAATCCAATTCAGGGCGCCCGGATACAGGTTATTTTCTTTGACAAGGATATGAAACAAATCAGGAACAGTGGCGGAACCTTGCTGGTCAAGAAAGCGGATGGTAGCGGCAAGACGAATTTCATCGCGCTCGACAACGCGGCTTACCTGCGGATGCTGGTTTACGGCGGAAAGGATGTTGCGTTTGAGCATATCAGAGTTGTTCAGGAAGACATGAAAATGGATAAGTAACACTGGGGAAACGGATTCATGCGAAACTGCCGGAAAATTTTACTGCCGCTGCTGTTCCTACTCTGTGCCGGATGTGTTACGGAGACGGAATCTCCCGCGCATTCCTCTTTGCCGATTGCAAAAGGCGGAATTCCCGCCGCCGAGATCATTGTTCCCGAAACGCCTTCCGCACCTGTTCTGACAGCAGCGCGGGAGCTTCAGAAGTGGGTGAAGGCAATCAGCGGTGCGAAGCTCGGTATCTATCATGCGCCGACTGCCGCGAAGAATACGAAAATATATCTCGGCAAAGAGTTTGCAGGGGAATATTATGGTGCGGATATTGCGGCAACAAAAGAGACTGATGGTGTTGCTGTCCGGGCGGCAGGCAGGAACCTGTATATTTTCGGTTCTTTGGATCGCGGAGTCCTGAACGGCGTGTATGAACTGCTTCACCGTAATACTGATCTGATCTTTGCACGCCCTGATGCGGAGTGCGACGCAGTCTGTTCCCATATGCCGGATTTGACGTTCCGAGAGATGGATTTCCGGGTTGTTCCCAGCTGGAAAGAACGTCATTTCGCCCTTGTGAATGTGCATTTCGATCCATGGACTCATGAATGGAGCATGCGCAATTTTGCGAATTACCGGGGAATGTTCTATAATAAATATCATATTCTGTCTTCCCTCTCCTGCTTTTTTACATCTTCCGTCACCTATGAGTATGGAACCCTGCTGTCAAACGGGAAATATTTCGATGCTCACCCTGAATTCTACGGCTGGAAAGAGGGCAAGCGCCATCCCTACAAACATTACGGAACCCAAATCTGCTATACGAACGTGAAGGGAACCGAAGCCGTCATCAAGGAGACGCTTGTTGCTCTGAAGCGTGACATGACACCGGAGATAACGGAAGTCCATTTCGGATTCGGGGACACCTGGGACCTTTGTCTCTGCCCCGAATGTTTGAAGCCGATCCGCTGTGAGGACGGAACTGTATTGAAATCAAGTGACGACGCATTCCGCTCTACGCAGTATTACCGTTATCTGAACCGGATAGCGGATGCAGTCGCGAAAAACCATCCGGATCTGAAGATATCGACGCTGGCATATCTCTATGCCGCTGTTCCGCCGAAAGTGAAACTGCATCCGAATCTGACAGTTATCTTCTGTCCCTATGTGAAAAATGATAAAGTGCCGGTTACAGAACCGGTCAACAGGGTATGGGAGAAGCGCAGCCGCGAATGGGCGGATGCGGGAAAAAAGATCGGCATCTATGAATACTATGGAAACTCCAGTGATTTCCCGCGCCCGATTGCGGATACGGCCATGAAGGACATGCGATTCTGGAACACTCTTGGAATCAATACGTTCCTGTCTCTTGAAACCTGCCCGGACGTGCGCCGGCGGAAACCGGAGGATGACAAACTTGCCGGAGCATGGGATGTTTCGGCAGTGGAATACTGGTGCATCGGGCGTCTGATGTGGGATTCTTCGCAGGATGCGGAAAAACTCCGTAAAGAATACTTCCGTCGCGCTTATCGCGAGGCCGCGCCCGCGGTAGAAACATTTTATGCGATCCTTCGCAAAGCTTGGCACAGTGATGTGTTTCCCTCTTATTGGAATGATATATCCTACAACTCCGCCCATTATTACATTTTGAAAAAAGGCAATGAAAAAGCAATGCGCGATGCACTTTGCGTCGCGGAAAAGGCAGTGGCTCATCCGGTGAGTGCAAAGCTGGTAAAGAATCTGCGGAACCGCTTTGAGCATCTGGTGAAAGTTGCCGGAAACATTCCCGATACGTTGACTTTGAACGTGCCTTGTTCTGCGGAGGCGTCAAAGGCATACGAGGATTTCGATTCTCCGTTCTGGGGCAAGGGGGGCGTGATCGACGGTCTGCGTCCTTACGGAAAAGCGATGGAGAAGCTGCCGGGAAACAAAGATGCGAAAATTGTCCTGTTGCATGACCGGCTGAATCTTTACGTCAAATGGTCGCAGAGATTGCCGATGTCGGCGGAGCAGGGGATGCTGCAGCTGCCTGAACTGACATGTGAACCGGGCAGGAAGTATCCGCGCGATCAGATTTGGAAGAACGGGGCAAACACCCGTATGACTCTTGAGTTCTTCCTTGCGCCGCCTGACCGCAGCAGATATTTCCAGCTTGCCTGCAACAACCATGGTGCACTGTATGATGCGGAAGGCTATAATGCGAAATTCGACTGCGGTTTTACTGCAAAAGTCCGAAAGACCTCCGATGCGTTTGAAGCGATGTTCAAAGTTCCGCTGAACGATCTCGGAATCAATCTGAATATCGGCAACCGGATCAGCGGCATGTTCTGCGGTCCATTCGGGAGCTGGAACGGCGGACAGGTTCATCAGATGAGCGGATTCCAGAACCTGTATCTGGAAATGCAATAAGAAAATGAAAAGATTGGAAGGAAATCTATGAAAAGAATACTTTATTTAGCAGGTGTACTGTTGGGAATGTGCCTGAGTGCCGCGGATTTCAGCACCGAGGTTCAGCCGAATACCATTTACCGTGTAACATTCTCTTCAGCGGAAACGCCGTCCTGGCAGCTTCGCTTCACGGATGCGGATGGGAATATCCCGCTTGGCGGAATCCTTGTTTCGGAGGGAACGAGATATCGGGGAGTCAAAAATAATACATTTGTACAGGAATTTTATACGCCATACTTTGCAAAAAAGGCGACCATCCGCGTAAAGCAGAAGGTGAAAAACATCCGCTTTGAGCCGGTGTCGCCGGCAAAATACCTGAACCTCAACCCGGAATTCAAACTGGGAAAGGACAACTATTCCGGCTATGCACGGACAACGCAATCGCAGATACGGCAAGGTGGAAAGGGAAATTATCTGGAAGTTTCCGATTCCCGCTACGGAATGACCCTGACCGATCCTGTTCCGGTGGCGGCTGGAAAGACCTATCGTGTATCTCTGCGCAGAGAAGGGACGGGCGACCCGAAGAAAAACATTGGCGTCTACATTCGTTTTCTGGATAAAGAGGGGCGTGTTCTGGAAAATCAGCGTGATTTCTGGAAGCGCAGTTTTACCTTTTACGGGAACTGGAAGAGTGACTTTCCCGCCTCCAAAACATTTACCGCTCCCCCGGATGCCGCATTCATGGAATGCCAGATCACAGGCGGGAAAGTCGCCGCATTTTACATAACGGAAGATAAATAGAAAGATGTCCCCGATGAAGAAGTTGACCGCCATTTTTCTTGCTTTCGGCGCTTTTGCCGCATATGCCGCATTTCCCGTTGCGTCCGGCGGCAGGACGGTTTCGGAGATTGTTGTGCCCGAGGCGCCTTCCGCGGAGATTTGCTTTGCCGCGCAGGAACTGCAGAAGTGGATTGCCCGTATTTCCGGTGCAGAACCCGGTATTTATCATGCCCCGACTGCCGAAGACAATCATAAGATATTCCTCGGGAAAGAGTTTTATGCTCCGGCGGAGGATTTCCGCTTTATCGAAAATTCCGACGGATGGGTCGTGAAGCAGCAGGGGAAAAAGCTGTTTATTTCGGGACCGGAGGACGGGGGCGTCATCAACGGCGTATTCCGGTTGTTTGACCTGAATACAGATCTCATTTTCCCCCGTCCGGTGCTGGACGGGGAAGCGCTTTTCACTTCGGATGCCGATCTCGCATTTCGGAAGACGGATTTCCGGGGACGCCCGTCATGGAATTATCGCCAGTTCGGGCTGGTCAACGTTCATTATGACCCACAGACGAGCCTTTGGGGACGGCGCAACTATTCCAATTCCAGCGGCATGTTTTACAATAAGTATCATATTCTTGCTTATCAGGATCTCTTTTTTGCAGGAGCTCTGTCGTATGAATTCGGGCGTTTTCTGCCGAATGAAAAGTATTTTGAGGCGCATCCGGAATATTACGCATGGCAGGAGGGAAAGCGCAGAAAATATGAGCATTACGGTCCGCAGCTCTGCTATACGAATCCTGCCGGGCGCGAAGCATTGGTCAGGGAGTTGCTGGCGCAGCTGGAACAGGATATGACGCCGCGGATTCGCAAGGTGCATTTCGGCTTCGGGGATACCTGGAGTCTCTGCAATTGTCCCGGATGCCGGAAACCGATCCCTCTTGAGGATGGAACCGTGCTGGCTTCGGATGACGACGCATTCCGCTCCACGCAGTATTTCCTTTATCTGAACGCGATTGTGGAGGCGATGCTGGAGAAGTATCCGCATCTGGAAGCGGAAACGCTCGGGTATCTGTATGCCGCAGTTCCACCGAAAGTGAAACTGCATCCTAAACTGACTGTGATTTATTGCCCGTACCCGAAAAATGACAAGGTCTCCGTCAATGCGAAAGGGAATGAGAAATGGGGGGCGAGAAGCCGGGAATGGGCAAAGTGCGGCGCTCGTGTCGGCATCTATGAATACTGGGGCGACGCAAGCGATTTTCCTCGCCCGGTTGCAGACGCAGCTGCTGAAAATCTGCGCTTCTGGAACTCCATCGGGATTCATCATTTTCTTTCCACGGAGACTTATCCCGATGTGCGGCGTAGCAGCGAAAAGGAGGACAAGCTCGCCGGCGCATGGGATGTTTCCGCAATGGAATACTGGGTTCTGAGTCGTCTGATGCTGGACTCCACACAGAATCCGCACAAGTTACGCGACGAGTATCTGAAACGTGTTTACGGTCCTGCGGCGGTTCCGATGAAGGAATATTATGAGGCGATCCGCAGGGCATGGCACGCCAGCGGGCGGATCTCCATGTATCATGACAATGCCGTGCAGTCCATGGAGCTTTACATCCACCGGACCGGATTGGAAAAGGGGTTGCGATCCAAACTGGAATCTGCGGAAAAAACAGCGAAATCACCTGCCGTAAAACAATTGGTGAGAGATCAGCGCAGGCGTTTCGAATATCTGGCGCGGACCGCTGCCTTGAGCAATCCGGACATTTTCGTCGTTCCCTTCAGTGGCGGCGATGCAAAAGTTCTGATGGACTTCGAATCTTCCCGGTGGAAACAGGCTTCAAAGATTGACGGATTGAAAATCGCCGGACTCCGTTCCAGGGACGCATCCGGTAAAACGAAGGTGCTTCTGCTCCATGATCACCGGAACCTCTATGTGAGGTTCCAATGTGCCGAACCGGATATGCAACGGCTGGAACGGCAGAAAACGCCGCATTCCGGACGTTTTCCCTCCGGAGATCGTGCGGAGTTGTTCATCATGTCGCCGGACGGCAAACAATATTATCATTTTGCCGTAACGCCCTCCGGTGTGAAATATGAGGCGGCGGGATATGATTTCCGCTGGAGTACCCCGTGGGAGAGTGTGGTGCGCCGTGACAGCGGCAGCTGGGAATGTATTATGCGGATTCCGCTGGAAGCGCTCGGGATCAGGATTACGGTGAATCATAAACTGAAGATTCTGCCCGTCCGTTATCGCGGCGATACGGAATCCGGCGAGGAAAGTTCCTATACAGGTGCTTTTCCTCATAATCCCGCTTTTTTTCCTGAAATGCTTCTTCAGGAATGATTTCACCCGGTTTTTCAATGCTGCATCCGGTTCCCGGAAATATTATCAGGGACATGCGTTGCCTGTAAGCCATGCCGCTTGGTCTTTTTCCTGAATTTTCACGGGCGGGGATTCAAATTCAATTTTCAGAGTCAGAAATGGAGACACCGGCGGAGCGGACGGGAGTCCTGTGACGATGATGCGTCCGTTTGAAGCGTATTCCACCCCCGGTTTTCTGTCCGAGCCCAGAATGAAAATATTCTTTATCCTTGCCTTCATCAGCGGGAATACCTTCCGCCCATCCAGCGGGAAAGAGTACATGTGGTAATAATAGGAATCTCCTTTTCTTGTCCATGCGTAGTGATCTTTCTGAAAATCTATATTTCCGGCCCCGTAGACGGATTCCCCGTTGACCTTCAGCCATTCTCCCACTTCATGAAGGCTGCGAACCGCCTTGTCAGGAAGCCTGCCGTCAGGAGTGACCCCGATGTTCAGCAGAAAATTTCCATTTTCCGAAACGCAGTCGATCAGATCTTTGATTACTTCTGCCGCGGATTTGGTGAAGACATCCGGTGTTCCTCCATAGTATCCCCACCCGTGTGTCATTGTCTTGCAGCATTCCCAGGGACGGTTCCGGTCTTCTGGCGGGCGGACGATTCCCTCGGGCGTGTCGAAGTCGGCAGGATCGCCCAGACGGTTGTTGATTACGATATGGGGCTGAAGACGGCGTACTTTATCGTTCAGCTCCTTCCCACGCCAGAAAGCCGGGGATTCTACGGAATCGGTTTTCGGATCATGCCCCAGCCAGAGCCCGTCATACCATAGAATGTCGATTTTTCCATAGGAACTCATCAGTTCCAGTATCTGTTCATGACACTGCCGCCGCATGGCTTCAGCGCTTGCGTGATCCGTTTTATAGTGGAAATATCCAGGGAAGCGCCAGTCCATTTCGGAGTAGTAAAGCCCCGCTTTCAAGCCTGCTTCCCGGCATGCGTCCAGATATTCCGCGACATAGTCGCGGTGTCCCGGAGAGCATTTCACCGAAGTGAAATCCGAAACTTTGCTGTCGAAAAGACAGAATCCATCATGATGTCTGGCTGTCAGAATCATATAACGCATTCCCGCTTCTTTTGCGATGCGCGCCCATTGCCGAGGATCGAAGGATTCCGGATTGAAAGTCGTAGCCAGCTTGGAATACTCCTCAACAGGAGTCCGTTCGTAGAACATGTTCCACTCTCCTTTTCCCAGCTGGGAGTAGCATCCCCAGTGCAGAAAAAGTCCGAACCGGTCATGCTGAAATCCTCCAATATCCGGTTTGATATTCATTTGAAACAACTCCTCTCACTTTGTAAAGAAAATGTTGGTCATGGCACCGGGTTCATGCACCTGGCCACCTTTCCAGACTTCATTGGATTTATTCTGCTTTGAGTGATGCAGAAAATGCAACTTTGCAGAATTGCCACGGATGTTCAGTCCCTTCATGGGAACCATTACGACGGCATCCCAGGAGTCTGCATTTTTCCTGACGGCTACTTTCCAGGGATGTGTCCACTTGATTCCGAATGCAATTGCATT
The DNA here is from genome assembly GCA_019408975.1 of Lentisphaeria bacterium. GTDB lineage: Bacteria > Verrucomicrobiota > Lentisphaeria > Victivallales > UBA1829 > UBA11452. The sequence goes on from DXVA01000009.1 coordinate 32,590, forward strand.
GTATTTTTCCCCGTCCGAATCAAATGCCAGGTGGTAATAGGGAATGGAAGCATTTGCCCTGTCCGTCAGGAGAAAGATTTCCCAATGTTCGCGTGAAAACATGCTGGTGGCTTTCTCCACGGGAAATCTGACGCCTTCCGCGTGAAATTTGAACCAGATGTTTTTTCCGTCATGTGCAACTCTCACGGATACAGGAACTCCTGTTTTTTTTGAGGGTGCCGTAAGATCGTAGAAATCCGTGATTTCCACGGCGTTCGCCCATGCACCGCCCTCCACC
>DXVA01000090.1 GCA_019408975.1 Lentisphaeria bacterium
GCTCAAGCACAGGAGTTGTCCCTGACGGATGTTCGACTTTTACGCTTAAAGAATCTCCGGCGCGTTCCCATGAAACACGAATCATTCCCGACGGAGTCGGCACCTCGCCGGAAGCGTGGGTCAAATCTCCGCAATACGGTTTTACGGCAAAACGCCTGAACGCCGGTTCCAGAGGAGTGACTCCAAGCAGACAATGCCCGCAGAAATAGGGCATGACACTGCTCCAGGCATGGCAGAGACTGCCGGCACCGCAGAAATCATCGCCGCCCTGTCTCGTTTCCCATAACGACGTCGCATTGGAAAAAACAACCGGCTCGAATATCTCACGCAGATATCTCATCAAGAAGCTGCGCGCACGCGGACCGTTTTTCATCATGGCGGCAACGAGATAATACAAAGCGCTCAGGTCAATTCCGCGCAGCCGTTTCGAGTAGAAGAGTTCCAGAAGACTCTCCCTCTTTTCCTCCGGGACCAGGGAATTCGCAAGCATAACCGCCTGAATATGTTCATAGGCAAGTTCATCTTTTCCCGGAAGAAGCGCCCCGTAGCAGGAACGGGCGGAATCCCAGAACGCTTTTTCCAACGCCTTGCCGAGTCTTGCCGCCGCATCGCGGAGAAATGCAGCCCTCGTCCCGTTTCCGGAAAAATCGTGGAGTTCAGCAGCAGCAAGGAGAGCCTCGTAAAGATAAATGTTATACGGAGCCTGCGGATACTCCTCCAGACGGCTCAGTGAACCGTTCCACTCGCAGAAATTCCAGATGTGTTTTCCGCTCCCCGGATGGCAGAGCTCGCCGGTGACGGGGTCTTTTTCTGAAAGAGCACGATCCAGAATCCGGTCGACCTGCGCTCCCCAGCGCTCGAACAGCATCGTCGACCCGCTGTGAAGCCAGTGTTCATAAATCTCCAAAATCCAGACCAGGGTAAACACGGGAATCGTCAGTGAGTGCCCGCCGGGCGCCGTCAGAGCAAGGTAACGTTCTCCGTCGTAAGACTTGCCCAGCAGATCAATGCTCGAAGCGGCAAAATCATAATTGCCCCATACGTAATACCCGTAAAGAATCTGGTTCCGGGAATCATAGGCATAAAGTCCCTGTTCGCGCCACGGACAGTCTTCGTAATGTTCGTGCATGCAGAGTTTCAGGGTATCCGTTGAAAGCCGGTTGAGGCGTTTCAGGAAATGATCCTCCGAAACAAAAGTTCCGCTCCGAGGCAGCGGCAGTTCCAGCGGCACGACACCTGCATAATGCAATCCGACTTCGCCGCCGCCCGTATTCGTGACATGAAGTTCAATGTAACGCCCGCCGATTCGCCGGTGCGCATAGGTAAACTCATTGTATCCCTCCCGGCAGATGAAACGGTCCGCAAAATTGCGCCCCCCGATCAGTGAACGGACACGCCCGTCATCCAGATGCTCTCCATGGCAGATATCAATCACGGTCCCTCCGGGAGCATCGACTTTCAGGTTCAGGAACCCGACATGCTCTTTTCCCATATCCAGAATCACGTAATACCCGTCTGCGGAAACTGCGGATGGAATCGAGCTGAAACGAAAGCAGAAATCGTGCTCCGGATTCAAAGACTGTTTTCCGCGCGCCATGCCGTCGGAATACTGCACGGTATCCGGAACACTGAAAATCTCCTCATAACGGCGCGGTTCAAGATAGTCCCGGAAACAAGTCTCCGCAAATGTCTCTCCTTCATATTCGCGCCGTAAATATCCAGCCTGCACAATCTGCACGCAGGGGAATGGAAGTTCCAGGAGTTGCGGAACAGTCCGGGGGGTCATTTTCTTCCACGGGACACAGCCTTCGTACATTGCGGCGCCACTCCAGGCGGAATCATCAAAAGAGAGCTCCTTCCACGGCAGCTCCCTGCGCGCATCATAAGCGAAAACAAAGCCAAGCTGACTCGTCACCTTGCAGCAGAGTCCGGAGAGAAATTCCGGACTGCCGGAGCATTTCCACGAGCCATCCGTTTTCGCAAGCAGTTTCTCCCCTTCATGAATCACAGCTTTCAAGAATGGAGTCCCCGGCTGATACGTCAGAAATTCATCTCCGATATAGTGAACCTCCACGGCAATCACATTTTCCCCGGGAACCAGAAATGCCGTGATGTCAAAGGTTGAAAAGGTTCTGTCCTCGGGGAAATCCGCCACCTGCGATACCGGGCAGCGCCTGCCGTTGACAAATGCTGCAAAGGTGGAGTCTGCGGCAATTTCAAGCATTACGCGCGCCTCCCCCTCCGGCTTCCATGAAAACACCTTGCGGAATATCCGGTAGAGATCCATTCCCTTTTCGAAGGGAACCGTCCAGATATACGACGCCTGTTCCAATGCATTTCTTTTCATTGACTCTTTTCTCTCCTGTTAAAAATTGAGCAATCGATCCTGCCGATCGTTTTATTCAAATACAAATGCGGGCGGATGAGCTTGCGGATCTTCACTCCGTGTCCCGAACGCGCCAGCAGCTTCAAATACTGCAATATTTCCGCCACAATCTCCGAAGTCCCCTGATTGATGCAAGTCACCGGGGGCACACAGCGAATCCCCTCCCCCGAACCATTGAAACTGATCAGTTTGAAACGATCCGGCACAACTCCTTCCTGCAGCACCAGCGACATTCTCTCGCGCATATTTTCATCAGTAACGACAAAAACACAATCAAAACCGTCACGGCAGAGCTGAAGCAGCTCACGGGCACCCTCCGCCGCAGGACGGCGCGGAAACAATTTGACCTCTCCGCCTCCGCCGGCAAGAAACCTCCGCCGGAAACCTTCATAACGTTTCACGAACATACTCATACCGGGCGGAACGTCCACGACGGCGGCGCGGCGACAGCCCGCGGCAAGCAGCGCACCGGCAGCCTCCTCCCCCACGGCATGATTGTCAAGAGCCACCGCATTCGTGAAATCTTCCAGATACGGATCGGATAAAGCAATCACGGTCTTCCTCTCCTGAAGGCGGCGCAGGTATCCAAGTTTCTTTTCCCGGTCCGCAGTGGTAAAAACAGTAACGAAAATCACATCGGCGGAATCCGCCGCGCGGCAGAATGACGAAAATCCCCGTTCATCGTGATCCAGGTACAACTCCATGGCACCGCCGCAATTCTCCACCTGCGGGCGCAAGGTCAGCCATAAACGCTCAAATGCCGGTTGAAAAAACGAGGAATGCATCCCTGGTGCAAAAAATATGATCCGCCCGCACTGCCTCAAAGCACGATACGGAAGAATCTCGGTCCGCTTCCCCTCCCTGCGGATCAACCCGTTCATCTGCGCATCTTCAATCGCCTTGCGCAGCGTCAGGCGGCTGGCATTGAACAAGGATGCGAGCTCGCGTTCCCCCGGAAGGAGAAACGATCCGCCCTTGAGGCTTTGAATGCAGAAAGTCTCAAGCTCCTGATACACATCAGTATATTTTTTATAACTGCGTTTTTCCATAATAATAAAAATTGTACCATATGGTTCATTTTTATGCAAGAGCGGAAACAAAAAAAATTGAAAAAAATCATAGCGCGGCTGATGTGAAGCATTTCCTGAAAAACCGGAAAAAAGATTTTTTCCCGATTGATTTCGAAAAAAAAGCCTGTATATTATACGGATTCAAAATAAACTGGGAAGCTATCATGAAAAAATCAAGGCTGTTTTTCCTTCTGGTTCTTGCCATGATCGGCATTACAGCCGTCTGCTATTCACATGAACTGTCCGATATAAGCTTTACGGAAGTGCCTCTGCTCCATGCGGATGACCCGGATGCCATAGGCTCCGTCAGCAAGAAACAGAAATATCAGGAGACAGATACCGTCCTCACGGATTTCATTCTGGAAAATCAGGCGGGCAGTCTGCGGGTTGCGTCCATCGGGCGCAGGCTTCTGCCCGGAGCCACGGTAAAAACTCCCCAGGATATTTTTCTGGAACTTTCCTCGATTCATGAATTCACATCCGGCACTTACCGGATTCATAATGAATTAATTCCCTTTATAACAGTATTCATTTCCGATACGACTCCATCAAGAGACGGTCCAGCCGCCGCCTGACTTCTGCACTGCGGTATCAGTCCTGTTTTTCATCCGGCATGAAAAGATGTTTCTCCCGGAAAACACAGGCAGGTTTTCTGATATCGCGATTCACAACCAATAATCAATTCAGTTCAAAGAACGACAACACTGACGGCGGGGCTTTTTCGCATTAAAATCCATGCCTGCGTCCGTCAATTTTATGGAGTCAGTATTTTATGAAAAAGATCAATTTTATGCTTACAGCCTTCCGCGACGGATTTCAGTCCGTATTCGGTGCCAGAGTTTTTTCCTGCGATTTCCTGCCGGTCGTCGAAGAAGCGGCGGCAGCGGGAATCGAACACTTCGAAGCAGGCGGCGGCGCCCTGTTCCAGGCGGCATATTTCTATTCCAATGAAGATGCGTTTCAGGTCATGGACAACTTCCGCAAAGCGGCGGGGTCGCAGGCGAATCTCCAGACTCTCGCCCGCGGCATCAACGTGGTCGGGCTTGATTCCCAGCCAAGGGACATCATCAAGCTTCATGCCAATCTGATGAAAAAGCACGGCATCACCACCATCCGCAACTTCGATGCGCTCAACGACGTCAACAACCTTATTTACAGCGGAAAATGCATTGCCGAGGCGGGACTCAACCATGAAGTCACAATCACCATGATGGAGCTGCCTCCGGGATGCGACGGGCATAGCGCCGAATTTTATGAAACGGTTCTCCGCCGCATTCTCGACTCCGGCATCCCCTATACTTCGCTCTGCTTCAAGGATGCGTCCGGCACGTCCTGCCCGCAAAAGGTGTTCAATACCATCAGAATGGCGCGCAGACTGCTGGGGGAACAGACGCCGATCGTATTCCACTCCCATGAAACAGCCGGATGCAGCGTGCTCGCCTACAAAGCGGCGCTCGAAGCAGGAGCGGACCAGATCGATCTCTCCATTGCACCGCTTTCCGGAGGCACCTGCCAGCCGGACATTCTGACCATGTGGCACGCACTGCGCGGCACGGAGTTCACGCTCGATATCGATTATCACAAGATCGTCAAGCTCGAACAGAGTCTCAAGGAAGCGCTGAAAGACTATTTCATGCCGCCGGAAGCCACGATGGTCAATCCGCTGATCCCCTTCTTCCCGATGCCCGGAGGCGCACTCACGGCAAACACGCAGATGCTCCGCGACAACGGGCTCATGGACAAATATTCCGAGGTCATCGCCGCCATGGGCGACGTCGTAATCCGCGGCGGTTACGGAACTTCTGTTACGCCGGTCTCCCAGTTCTACTTCCAGCAGGCATTCAACAACGTGATGTTCGGACCGTGGAAGAAGATTGCGGAAGGCTACGGCAAGATGGTGCTCGGCTACTTCGGCAAGACGCCGTCACAGCCGGACCCCGAAATCGTCAGGATCGCCTCGGAACAGCTCAAGCTTCAGCCGACCTCCGCCAATCCCATGGACCTCAATGACGCCAATCCCGCCAAAGGGCGCGCCGCCGCAGTCGCCATGCTCGAAGCCAACAAACTGCCGACCACCGACGAAAACATATTCATTGCGGCATCCTGCCTGGAAAAGGGAATCGCATTCCTCAAGGGAGAAGGCAAGATCGGCGTCCGCAAAAATGTCAAAAAAGAACAGAAAACGGAGAAGTCCGCCGCCGGGGCAAAACAGCTTCTGGTCACGATCAACGGCAATGAATACAATGTCAAGCTTGACAAGGGAACCGCCGTCATCAATGGGCAGAACTACGCCTACGACGTGAAAGTCGCGGACGGTAATGCCGTCAGCGCGGTGGAAAATGCCGCAACAGGCTCCTCGGTCGAGAAGTTCAAGGAGGTCCATGCGACTCTGCCCGGAACCGTGATCCGGATTCTCGTCAAACCCGGCGAACACGTCAAAGCGGAACAGCCCATCATGATCCTTGAAGCAATGAAAATGGAAACGCAGGTCAGTTCCCCGATCGACGGCATCGTTGCGAAATTTCAGGTCAACGCACAGGATCAGGTTCAGACCGGCTCCCTCCTTGCACTGATCAAATACGAGTAAGGCGAGGTGCGGAAATGGAATATTTCAGTAATTTGACAGAGATTTTCCAGGGCATTGACCTGCTCCTGAAATCAGACCCGAAAATCGTGCTTGTCAGGCTCCTGCTGATCCTGCTCGGCGGAGTCATGATCTACCTCGGAAAGAAAGGGGTTCTCGAAGCGCTCCTGATGATCCCGATGGGACTCGGCATGTGCACGATCAACGCTTCGCTCATGTTCTTCGACCCGATCAACATGGTCAACAAAACGCCCGTCGATCCCTCCAAAGTCGGCACGCTGTTTCTCGACTCGACAGTGGCAAACAACGATCAGCTCATGACGCTGATGCAGGTGGACTGGCTCCAGCCGATCTACACGCTCGCGTTCAGCAACGGACTCATCGCGTGCCTGATCTTCATCGGCATCGGTTCCCTGCTGGACGTCGGATTCGTGATGTGCCGTCCGTATGTCAGCATGTTCCTTGCGGTCTGCGGAGAGCTGGGAACCCTGCTGGTGCTCCCGATCGCAACGCTGTTCGGAATGAATCTCCAGGAAGCGGCGTCCATTGCGCTGGTCGGAGGCGCGGACGGCCCGATGGTTCTTTTCGGTTCGCTCAAAATGGCGCCGGATCTCTTCGTTCCGATCACGATCGTGGCATACCTCTATCTGGGGCTGGCATACGGAGGATTCCCGTATCTGGTCAAGTTCATGATCCCGAAAAAACTGATCGGCATCAAGATGCCCGAAGAAAAGAATACGATCCGGATCACTTCCGGGCAGAAGCTCGTCTTCGCGATCTGCGCCTGCGTGCTTCTCTCGTTCCTCTTCCCCGTGGCATCTCCGCTGTTCTTCTCATTGTTCCTCGGAATCGCAATCCGTGAATCGGGACTTGAAAAGTTCCAGTACATCGTCAGCGAACTGGTGCTTTACGGCTCCACGCTGATGCTGGGGCTCCTCCTCGGCGTGCTTTGCGACGCCCATACGATCATGAACCCGAAAGTGCTTCCGCTGCTCCTGCTCGGAATCCTCGCCCTGCTGCTTTCCGGAGTCGGCGGACTGCTCGGCGGCTACATCATGTATTTCATTACGGGCGGGAAATACAACCCGGTGGTCGGCATCGCGGCGGTAAGCTGCGTGCCCAGCACGGCGAAGGTCGCGCAGAAATGCGTGTCGAAAGTCAATCCGGGCGCAATCATCATGCCGCACGCGCTGGGCGCGAATATCTGCGGCGTGATCACGACCGCGATCATTACGGCAATTTATATGAGCCTCATCAAATAAAGGAGGACACACCATGTTCATGTCTGCATTGAAAGTCATGTTTGAGACTCTGATTCTGACGGCAGTCGTTTCTCTGATTGTCGCCCTTCTGATCCAGCTTCTGGTCAAGCTCATCCATAAGATTTCCGCCAGAAAAAATCCGGCGGAGAATACGAAAGAGATCGAAGCGGCTCTGCTGATCGCCATTGCCGCTTCCGAACAGGAGCAGTAAAACAGAAACGCCGCCTGTCTTCTTGTCAGCGCGGCGAACTGCGATACCTATTTTGCCCTTCGTTCTTTTCGGGGCTGGAAAGAGCGGAGGGCAATTTTTTTCAACAGGAAGACGGAGCCCTCATTGATCCTGCCGGGGAAATGTCTCGCGCACAACAAGTCCAGAATGAACCCGCAGCGACATTCCGGAAAGATATTTCCGCGGCAGTCTGCCGTCACAGATGATTTCTCCGATCAGAGAGCCGATCTGTTCCCCCGGAACAAACAGAGAAGTCATCTGATAGGAGCGATACGCCGGAGAATCGTCAAAAGTGACGAGCCCATAATCCCTGCCGGCGCGAATCCCGTCTTTCGCAAGGGCATCCATCAGCCCTGCGGCAATTTCGTTATTGATTGCAATAATCACGGCATCCGGCATGTGCTTCCGGATGAATCTGCACGGATATTCCGTTTCCGTTCCCGGCTCCGGCAAACCGTTTTTCTTCAGTTCCCGTGTAATCCCGTCACGCCGTTGTTTCAGCCAAATGCAGTTTTTCAGCGCATCCGTATAAAAAAACAGCGTATGACGGCACTGTTTTTCCGCAAGCAGTTTTCCAAGACGGACTCCATCGCTGAAATGATCAATATCAACGGTCGTGATATTTTCAAATCTCAAAGGTTCACCTGTCCGGTTCAGAAAAATCACCGGACAGGAGAAGATTTGAAAAAGTTCACTGTTTTCATAAAGAAAATTCAGTTCGAAATTATCGAAAAAGACACATAAAGCACGCGGCTGAAGCCTGGCAAGAGAGTGCATCATTCCAGAAAAAACACCAGGAGCCTCGTTTACAGGAATAGCTTTATAGAGCAGACGGCAGCGTGCCGGGCGCACGGCTTCCTCAAGAGTCCGAAATGTGCCGCTGTGCCAATGAATATTCGATGGATGGGCGGAATGCAGAACGACGACCGCATTTTCGTCGGACTCCATCAGGTCACGAATCGCCTTCCGGTCAAGTTTCTCCGCCGCAAATGTCCCCTTGCGCCGTTTTCGGACAACCAGCCCGTGTGCGGCAAGCCGCTCGACGGCGCGTTTTGCATTCATCTTGTTGGTATGAAACTCAAGTGCAAGCTCCCGCTCAAACGGAATTTGCGCACCGCATGGATAAATCCCATCGGCAAGCCGCCTCAACAAGGTTCCATAGATCGCATTCTGTTTCGCATTCATCCTGCCAAAATATAGCAAGCTCCATTCCGGAATGCAAGTTCATTAAAAAATAAAACTGCTGAAAATAGATTCTTTCATGTTTGAATCTATTTCAGGATATTCGATTTTTTCAATTTTCATCCCATTGACATTTTCATATTTTTCATTATCATAGATAATAAAGGACAGAAATCAATTCAAATAAACTTAAACATCAGGAACCGGCATTATGACAAAAAAACAGGAAATCAGAATTATTGCATCAGACAGAGCCCCTGATCAGGGAACTTGCAAAAGCGGTATTTCATTCCGGCAGCAGGACAGGGCAGAACGTTGCCACACCCCTGATCCTGCTTTTTCTTTCTTCATTCAATTGTTGAATTGTTCGATTGTTCAAATGTTCCCCGTTCCTTCTTACTTCCGTGTTCCCTGCTCTTCTGTTCTTACTTCCAGGGGGAAAATGAAAATTTTCACACTGATCGAGTTCCTGATCGTGATTGCGATCATCGCCATCCTTGCCGGGATGCTGCTGCCGGCATTGAACAAAGCAAGAGAAAAAGCAAAAGCGATTCAGTGCGTCAGCAATCTGAAACAATGCGGATATGCCGTCCAGCTTTATCGCGACACTTATGATGACTGGTTCTGGAATGGAGTTTCCGGAATTACGGAAAACGACAACAAAGTTTACTGGGGACTAAAACTGAAACTCTGCGGTTTCATGAACAACCTGAAAGCAATGCAGTGCCCATCCACCCGCACGGGGACAGCCAGCGGGGACTGGTGGTATTCTTATACCTACGGGGCAGTCGCATTAAGCGGACTCCCAGCCTCGCATCTGCGATCGCCAATCTACCGGAAATACGGGGAACAGACGGTAACACCATCTCAAATCATTCTGCTGGCGGACACCCGAAGCATCGAAAACGATTTTGCATGGCATCTTTTTCTCAACTATAAAACCTCCGCTCCCGGCGGATGGGGTTCGGTTTACCTTGTTCATTCCAAAGCGGCAAACGCCATAATGAGTGACGGGCATGTGGCGACAGCAGGGCTCTCCGCCCTGAGCGGTCAGGGGTTCTATGCCGCGGGATATCCGTCAAACGGCCTGGTAAAAATCACAGCCGTCACCTCTCCGAACATGATGATGCAAATAAATCTTTAAGCAAAAAGGAGACAGGATTATGAAGTTGTTTCTTGCAATGACACTTTCAGCGACTGCATTTATGCTTCCCGCACAAAAGGCGGAATCGGTACGCAGCGGACAGACTCTGATCCTCCGGAGCGGAGGCGCGGAATACCTCCTGAATACAGAAGCGAACTGCAAAATCACCGGAATCAAATATCATGGCAGGCCTTTCTGGTATGCCGGTCAGAACACTGTCCTGAAAGGGCCCTACGGCTGGATCATGGAAAATGATTCCCGCTGGAATGAACAGGCGGGAAAGAACAGTTATCAGATCGAAAAAACGGATCATGCCGTTCATGTCCGCGCAGTCTCCGAAGGCAAGACCCTGCGTCTCATCAAAAAACTGACTCTGCGCGATCAGAACCCGGCGCTGGAAACGGAAATCACCCTGGAAGTCAGCGGCAGTCTTTTTGCGGAATGGGGATATTTTTCCCTGTTCAATATCCCGTCCGACAAGCGTGAATGGTTTCATCTCGGGCCGGAGATACGCGATGGAAAAATCACCGCCCGGCTTTTCCATTATCCGGAATCACCGTTCTACGACTGGAAGACGAATACCCCGAAAAAACTCGGTAACGAGACTCCGAACTGGAACACTTTTGCATTGGTCGGACAGTATGACAGACAGCTTGACCTCGGCATGATCTTTCATCTGCCGGAACAGCAAAACGGAGAAATCACATTCTTCTGCGGCGGCGGAAAAAATACGTTTCTCTCACTGCGCTATCCCGGAATCGGGCCCGGAAAAGAAAAATGGATACAGAAAAAAGCAAGATTCGTCATGACGCCGTTTCAAGGCAGTCCGGAACAGGCTGCCGCGCCAATCCTTACCGCCCCCTATCTTTCATGGCTGGAAAACGTGGATCTGATGCCTTACCAGCAGGATACGGCAACGGCTCATCCATGCAGTCTGCCGGAAACCCATGTCTGGAGCGAAACTGCTCTCCGCAAGATATTCAGGGAAGAGAGTGCGCCCGCGGCATACTCGGATGTCATCAGGCTGAACGGAGCAAAAAATGAAGGCATTACATTTCAGATCGCGCTGAAAGCCGGAAAGAACGGGCTCAAAAATGTCTCGATTGCCGCAGATTTGCTGAAAAATGTCGGCGGAGCCGTGATATCTCAAAAACATATTCGCTGGAACCCGCTCGGATATGTCGCGAATGACCGGATACTCAAAGGCACCCAGCTTACAGGCGAGATGCCGGATGTTCTGCTGGAACAGGCTCCGGTTGCCTGCCCGCCGGGAAAAACGCAGCCATTCCTGCTCAGAATCAATATTCCGCCGGAAGCAGAACCCGGACTCTACACGGGCAATCTCAAAATCCTTGCAGACGATATGCCGATCACGGACATTCCGGTGCGCCTGCGCGTCTGGAACTTCACGCTGCCGGAACAGCCGACGCTGCTGTCCGTCCTCAATCCGTGGCTCCACCGGATTGCGGCAATCTATCCGGACAATGCGGAACTGCGTGCAAAGGCATATCGTCAGGCAAGAGAGCTGACGCTTGATGCGCACGGAGTCTGGCTCTGCCGCCAGGGACCGGAAATCAAATGGGACGAAGACGGCAATATCGTGAAGTTCGATACGTCTGCATTCGATCGTGAACTCGAAGACTATTTCAGGCAGACCAAAGCGAAATTCGCAATCAGCTCCTTTGCCCGTTTCGGAGTCGGCGGCGCTCCATTCAAACAGGGATATTTCGGCACTCTCGAGGAGATCAATACCCCCCTCTGGGAAAAACGCGTGGCAAGTTTCGCAAAAGCGTTTCATGCCCATCTCGCCAAAAAAGATCTGCTGGATAAATTTATTCTGGATGTTTTTGACGAGCCGCAGAAGCAATGGATTCCCTATTTGAAAAAAAATCTGGAAAATGTCCGGAAAAATGCGCCGGGGCTCATGATGACCTATCCGGGACACTATCATACGGAGCTGGACGGACTGATTGACCACTGGCAGTTGCTCCTCTATCCGGAACCCGCCATGGCATCCCCGGAGTTGAAAAGACATTTTGAATCCATCCGTTCCGCAATGGCTGTTTACAATCCCCCCAACTTCGAGGAAAACAGCATGAATTCCGCAATGCGCGGCCTTTACTGGTGGATGTGGCGCATGGGAATCAGCGGATGGATGCAGTGGTGTACAACTCTTTGGACAAAAGTGGATGAAAATCCCGGCTGGAACGCATTCAACAACGCTTCATGGATCGCATACGGCCCTCATGGACTCCGCTCCACCATGCGCATGGAGATGTGCCGTCTGGGAAGCAATGATTATGAGTATCTGACTCTCCTTTCCGGCGTCCATGCCGAAGCTCGGAAAAATGGAAAAGCGAAAATCGAAGCGGAAGCTGCGGATCTGATGCGGCAGGCGGAAAAACTGACGGAAACCAACGGCAATCTGCTGCCGGCGGTCCAGAATGCAAAGGAACTTCATGCTGTCCGGGAACGGATCGGCAGTTTTCTGGACAGACAGGCGCAGCAGAATGAAAATCCGTCATGACCTGCTTTCCGCCGGATTGCGTGCCGCGGCAAAAAGACAGTGCGGCATGTCGCCATGTGAACATCAGCATCCGTCAACTCATATTCATAGGCGTAAACCACCTCGGGGTTCTGTAAAATCTCCTTCAAATCCGGCAAATCCGCCTGTGTCAGCTCGCGCAGCGACAACCGTTCCGTCTGCAATACCATGAAAAATCTCCCAAAACGGAAAAGCGGAATATGACTTCAGTGAAATCACATTCCGCTCCGGTTCCGATTCGGTTATCCCTTATGCGCCTTGATGTGTTCCAGCGCAACTTTCTTGCCCTCATAGAAGGCATAAAGATTCTGCTTGATCACTTCGGGCTTGCTGCTGAAACCGTCGATAATCGCCTCCTCGAATGCGCGGTCGAAATCCATCTTGTCCTCGCCTTCGAGATAGTGGTCGATCAGGATCACCGAAAGAGCCCCCAGGATCACCGAGTTCGCGCATTTGTGATTGCCGACACGGTTCGTGGCAATGTCGAGAGCATCAATGCCGAGCACTTTTTTATCCTCGCTGACATCAGGGCGCTTCATCGTCGAACTGTCATACAGCAGAACGCCGTTCGGCTTGAGCTCATGGATGAACTTTTCCAGAGCGGTCTGCGTCATGGCGATCAGCAGATTGCAGTCACGGTCGATCAGCGGCGAAGGTATCTTGTTGTGGCTCAGGATAATGGAGCAGCTTGCGGAGCCTCCGCGCTGTTCGGGGCCGTAGGAAGGCATCCACGTGACATTGAAATTACGCAGTTTCGCCATGTTCGCAAGCATGATTCCGAGACTCAGAATCCCCTGTCCGCCGAAGCCGCCGATCTTGATCCGGCGCTCGTAATTGAAAATCTTCGACTCGTTGCGGAAGGTCTTCGGCACCCCGATATTGAGTTTGCGCGGAAACAGAAGCTCCCGGACCTTTTCCGGGTCATGAACAGGCGGAGGAGGCATCGGGGAGAACGCCGTCGCGGACTTGTCGCGGAAACATCCCAGCGGGAAATACTTCGTCATGCGTTCTTCGATGAACGCATTGATTTCCTGTGCGGTCATTTTGAAGTTCACGGGACACGGCGAAAGCACCTCGACAAGAGAGAAGCCCCGACGTTCCCGGAGGTTCTCAACCGCCTTGAAAACGGCTTTTCTCGCGTCGCGGATATGCGCTGTCGTCGTCAGCGCGACACGCTCGATGTAGACGGGAGACTCCAATGCGTTCGCGAGCTCGCACACTTTCAACGGAAAACCGTCCGTCGCCGTATTACGCCCATAAGGAGAGGTCACGGTCTTCTGCCCCGGCAGAGTCGTGGGCGCCATCTGCCCGCCGGTCATGCCGTAATTCGCATTGTTGACAAAAAACACGGTCATTTTTTCTCCGCGGT
>DXVA01000091.1:0-10810 GCA_019408975.1 Lentisphaeria bacterium
AGAATGCAGTTTTTCTGAAAAATCTACAGGTTTTTCCTGATTTTGCAGCCGGGGGAAAAAATGGATTTCAATCTTCTCGGATGACGCGGAACCCGACATCGCCTGAAGCGACGGAAGATTCTCTGCCTTCACCTTTTCTTTCAGTGCGGCAGTTCATCCGGGGGGAACGCCAGGAACCGCCTTTGACCGCCATGACCGTTTTTCCCTGTCCCTTCCCGCCGGAGCCTGCAATTCGTGTGGACGTCCATTCCCAGCAGTTGCCCCACATGTCGACAGCGCCGCAGGCTGCCAGTGTTTTCGCGTAGGCGTCGACTGGTGTCGTCCCGTTTTTCTCGCCGCAGTTGAAATCCGCATCTTTCGGCATATGTCCTGCGGCAAATTCCCATTCCTCTTCGGTCGGCAGACGGTAGACAGCCCTGCCGTCCTTATGCGAAAGCCAGTTGCAATATGCAACGGCATCGTCATAAGAGACATTCACCACAGGATGCCGTGCCTTGCCCGCCGGCATGATTCCGTTCCTCCAATCTTCCGGCGGCTTCCGTCCTGTCGCCTTTATGAATCCGGAATACTCCCCGTTTGTGACCGGCGTGTAGGCGATTGATACATTTCGGGCGGCTCCAAGAACCGGAAGATAACCGTCATTTGTGCTGCGTGAACCGGGTTTGAGGCGCGGATCAGTGAAACGGCGCATACTCTGTTCTATGCGGTTTTCCCTGTTCCGGATCATCTCGTCTACAATCTCCTGCATTTCCTGAATCTTGGAAGCGTGCCTGGCTGTCCGCTTCAGCTCCTCAAGCTTTGCCTTTTTGCGTGCGACGACTTTGTCATAGTTGATTTCAACTTGTTTTCTGAGTGCCGCCAGATTCGCTTCGGACGGTTCCCGGCGGCAGGCGGAAATCAACCGTCTGGTTTCTTCATTCAGCTTCGGGCGCTCTTTCTCGATGGTGGTGCTGAATCTGAACTGCTTCGCTGTTCCGTCCGGAGCCGCGAATCCTGTGGTGACTGTTGCCGCCATACATACGGCAATTATGGTTTTGGGCAGATTGACGTTCATTGTTTTTCTCCTTTGCGTGGTTATGTCCGGCATCCTGTCTGCAAGACGCCGGAGTTTTTCGCTCTGCCCTTAAGAATGCGTTTTTCCGGAAATATCTACAGGAGTTTCAATTTTTTTTCCGTATTTTCCGCATGGCTGCGTTTCGGTTGTAAAAAGTATTAATTCGTTTGAACTAATTAACAGGGGTGTTCAAAATCTTTCCGCCGGGTATTGCAGCGGAAAGACTTTCGGTACGGCGTTGCAGGCGTGGACTATGCGGTTGAAAAACGGGAGTCGTTTTTTTGCCCGGCAATATCTTTCAGTATCGGCTGCATGGCGGCACCTGATTGTCCGCCAGGATTTCCGGTTTGCCGCACATGCTGTCTGCCTCCGTGATCTCACGGATGACCCGGCATGGGCTTCCGGCGGCGAACGACATCGGGGGGATGTCGCGTGTGACTACACTTCCAGCGCCGATCACACAGCCGTCTCCGATCGTGACTCCGGGGCAGACCACGACATTGGCTCCGAACCAGCAGTCATTGCCGATTACGACCGGCTTTGCATAGCAGAGATGTCTGGGATTTCCATCCTTGTCGAGCAGAATGCGCCGTTCCTCCGGAAGCATGGGGTGAACGGGAGTCACGATCGTTACATTCGGCCCGAAATTGTTGTCGTCTCCGATCGTGACCGGGGCGTCGTCCTGAATCGTCAGATTATAGTTGAAAAAACAGCGTTTCCCGATTTTTGTATGTTTTCCGTAGTGAAAGAACACGGGGCCCTGCATAAAACTGCCTTCTCCGAATTCGCAGAGGATCAGCTGCGCCAGATTCCGGCGGATTTCCACGTCATCCTCGTTGGTTCTGCTGTATTCCGCGCTCAGTTTGTGGGAGCGCAGTTTAATTGCCTTCAGCTCCGGGTCGCCCGGGCAGAAAAGAATTCCCTTGAAAATTTTTTCTTCTTCTTTCATAGATGTCTCCTGAAAAACTTTGATCAAGCTGTCATGCGATGGATTGCCGGAGCGATCTCCGGCTGTTTTGTCCAGTGCAATATAATACAGTTTGCTTGTACTGTCAATCGTTTCCGGATGTGCAGTGACGGTGTTGTCTGAGCAGGTTGACTTTTACGGAAGCGGCGGTATATTTTTCATTTCTTAAAAAGGAATCGGAAAGGCGGTGCCGTATGGCGGAATGGGATTCGACACAGTACTTGAAATTTGAAAAAGAGCGGAGCCGTGCCGCAATTGATCTGGCAAACGGGATCGGGCTTGAATCTCCGAGGAGGATTCTTGATATCGGCTGTGGCCCCGGAAACAGTACCGGGGTGCTTGCGGAACGTTTTCCTGGAGCGCAGATTCTCGGGGTTGACAATTCCCGGGATATGATCGATGCCGCCCGCAGAGATTATCCGTCGCTTGAATTCCGTTTATTCGACGCAGCCGGCGATTTTTCCGCGCTTGGCGGCGGATATGATATTGTTTTTTCAAATGCCTGTATTCAGTGGGTGCCGGATCACCCGCAGCTGCTGCGCAAAATGATGGGGCTTCTTGCTTCCGGCGGTGTCATGGCGGTGCAGATTCCGAATAATTTCAATGCACCGGTACACCGGATTATCCGTGACGTGATTGCGGAGCCCGGATGGAAAAAACTGTTTCCTGCGCCGCGTGCCTTTTATTCCCTGCATTCCGACGAATATTTTGACCTGCTGGCGGAATTGTCACCGGATTTTCATCTGTGGGAGACCGTTTACTACCAGCGTATGCCATCTCATCAGTCATTGCTTGAGTGGTACCGCGGAACCGGGCTGCGCCCGTATCTTGCGCAGCTTTCCGGGGGGAAAAAAGAGGCGTTTGAAGCGGAGATTCTGCGGCGCATTGTTGAACGATATCCGGTCAGAGCGAACGGCGAGATCATTTTTCATTTCCCGCGCCTCTTTTTTACTGCGGCAAGAAGGTGACATGCGTCTTCCGGAACCGGTTTCAGATGTAACCGGCTGCTGTATCCGGCAATTTGAAGCGGCGGCAATGATCTGTGACTGACCTGATTTTTCTCCGTATTTCCGGGGAACAGTACAATCTGTTCGGATATTTTCTGTATTTTTTTGAAATCACCCCCTTGACATTACGGGGAATTTCATTATAATATATTGTATCGCAACAGTGGTTCAATTGTAAAGGCGGAACTGTAAAATGGCGGTTTTGAAATATTGGAAGATAAAAGAATATCTGCAGGCGGTGGCGGTGCGTCCGGAATCGGCAATGCAGATGCCGACCGTGCGCGAATTGATGGGACGGTTCAATGTTTCGCTTGCCACCGTAAACCGCGCTCTCTCCGAGCTGGAGAATGAAGGGATTATTGTCCGGCGGCAAGGCTCCGGCATCGTTGCCGCCGGAAACAACCGGGCGGTAAGGCGCATGGACAACGCCGCTTCCGGAACATCCGGCAATCTCCTTTTTGTCTATAATGACTATCCCGATGAGAGTTTTTGGAACATGGTGCATATCATAGACTGTTACACTCGGCAGTTCAAGTGCAATATGATCGACTGCAAACTTCATCCCGAAACTGCAACCCGGGATCTGATTGATTTCATCAAGGCGCAGCCGGAATGCATCGGGCTGGTTCTCTATATCGGCAGCGACCGGATGGATTCCGAACGGCTCGATGCTCTGGGGAATCTGCCGATGAAGGTGGTGCTGGTTGACAGTATGTATTTTTATGCGGATCACCTGCCGGACAATATGTATATCATCTCGCCGGATGCAGCCGACGGTGCGGAAAAAAGCGCCGCGTTTCTGCTGAGCCGGGGACATCGGCGGGTTGGCTTCATCCGCAATGAACCGCGTTCGGAATATACCGACATCTATCAGAAGGCGCTTTGTGCGGCATTCCGGCGTTGCGGCGTCGAACTCGGGCATGATCAGATATTCAGCGCGGCGATTCGTTCCTGGGAGAATTCGCTTGATGCGGCGGTGCAGTTGACGGAGAACAACATTGAACGAATCCGCCGCCTTGGACTGACCGCCCTGATCTACAAATCCTCTCAGGGAGCACTGGCTTCCCTGCGGCCTTTGCAGAAAGCGGGATTCCAGGTTCCGGAAGGGCTCAGCGTGCTCGGTGAAGGCGAACGAGGCCTCTACCGTTATCTTTCGCCGGCTCTGACCGTGTTGACTGCGGACTATAAAAAGATCGGTTGTATGGCGGTTGACATTGCATTGGGAAAGATGAAGCCGCAGAATCATATAATTCTTTTGCCCCAGGATTTGATTGAGCGGGAAAGTGTCCGTGAAACAGGAGTCCGCAGGGAGGAATGCAGGAGAGAACGTCAATGAAAACAATAAAATACAAGGAGGGCGCAATGAAAAAACGGAAATCATTCACACTGTTGGAGCTTTTAATCGTTATATCGATCATTGCCATTCTTGCCGCCATGCTGCTGCCGGCACTCGAAAAAGCCAGAAAAGCTGCCCGGAAGGTGCAATGCACCGGCAATCTGAAACAGCTTGGCGTTCTCGTCGCATCTTATCAGAACGAAAATGATATGCGGATTTTAGTTTACAGGCAGACGCCGCAGGCATACTGGAGCGATTTGCTCATGGGCGGGATGAAAGCGGTCTATCGATATAAGGGGATCATGCGGTGCCCTTCCGCAGAACCCGGCAAATGGACTCAGGATGACTACTGGGCAAATGCGTTCAATACGTATGGAATCTGGGAGTCTCCGCGCAATGGCAGATGGGGGGGAATCCATGACACAACTGGGGGGAATGTTCTGGTTGGGCACAATCTGAAAATTGTAAAAAAGCTTTCCCTTTACCCTTTGCTTGCGGATACTCTGGACGCTTCCGGAAAACAGAAGTCGACTTTTGTGCAGTATCAAAGTAACAACATGGTGCACATGCGGCATTCCGGTTATGCAAATATCCTGTATGGAGATTGCCATGTGGCGCCGACTTCTTCCTATGACTATATGCGGGCGGTCAGGGAGACAATGGAACTGAATACTGCGGAAATCGGCTATTATCACGAACTTGGAATCAGTATGAAATATTGACGGGGAATGGGAGTCTCGAAAATGAAATATCATGTCCTTTTGCTGTTTGTCCTTTTCATCTTTGCCGGAACAGTCAATGCAAACCGCCTGATGCCTGTCGCATTCCCCGGGAACCCTGCCGCGGAACCGGGTATCGACGGCAAAGCAGACTGGTATCATCCGGGGAGCGTTTCCTATCCGTTCCGTATTGCCGGAAGGCAGGTCAGCAATATGGAATACTGTGCATTTCTGAATGACAGAGCCCGGAATGACGATTGCAAATTATATGATTCCAGAATGCGGATTCTTCGAACCGGAAGCGCCGGAGAATATCGGTATCAGGTGATGCAGGGGTTTGAGAACGCTCCCGTTACCTATGTGACACGTGTCAATGCCGCCCGTTACTGCAATTATCTGACAAATGGCAGGGGAGACACGGAAAATGGAGCGTATGTCATACGGAATATCCGGCTTTTCGACGGAAAACACTATGACGTCACTTCCGGGCCGCGCGATCTGACCACGCCAGATGCTCCTGTCGTTTATTATCTGCCTTCTCTTGATGAATGGTATAAAAGCGCCTATTTTGATCTGCGTTCCGAACGTTATATTGATGACAGGTGGGGAGGGAATGCCGGAATTACGCTTTCCAATGGGCGGGAATGGCTGGAAAGCAGGAGAAACAGGGAATGTCTTCTGGCGGGAGGAAATGCCGCAGGGCACATTTTTACGGGAGTCCGGGAAATGTGGACGGATGGGAATACCGGATTTCGAGTTGCGGCGACCTGGCCGCTTCACTTCGGAAAACTCCTGAATCAGAATAGAAATATTTTTATGGACGGGAAGGAAAAAGCGGTCCTGAAGTACAGGAATGAAAAAAAGACGACTGTCAAGATCGACTGCACGCTTCGTGATTATTACGGGCAAATTCTTTGGCGGAGAACCTTTACGACAAAACCGGAAATTACGGGGACGTTCCGGTTCGATCCTCCTTCCCGCAACGGCTATTATGAACTGCTGGTTCAGCCAAGGCTGCCTGAATTTCAAAACAGCAGAATCGCGATTCCGCTGGCCGTCACGGCTTTCCTGCAGGCTTCGGGCGGTGCAAAGAGGCAGCTGGGGCTTTGCGCACATATCGGCAAATGGGAGGAGCTTTACACGCATGAACCTTTACAGGACACCCTGGAGCATCTTAAAATGAGCGGAGCGAAAATCCTGCGCTGGGATGTGTTATTCGGGGATGTGGATGCCGAACGGATACGTCAGGTCAATGCCGCTGGGTTCATGCCTCTGCCGATCATATCCCACTGGGGGAAGTTCGGTGCATACGATTACGGCGTTCTCGAACATAACAGAAAGAATACTCCGAAGAGCATTTCCGGGAAATGGCAAAAGGAACATATTCCACCTGAATTCAGAATGTTTGCCGAAAATGTTTATTGCCTTGTAAAGAAAACAGGGCTTTCCGGTCTGGTCTGGGAGATGGCGAATGAACCCACGTTCTGGTATATTGCGGCGGAGGACTATGCCCAGTTTCTGCGTGCGGGATTTATTGCGGCAAAAAAAGCCGATCCATCCTGCCGGGTCATGATGGGAGATGCGAACACCATTTTCGAAAAGGTTTTAGCAAATAACGGCGGACGGTACTGTGATCTGATTGCCACTCACATTTACGGTTATTTCACTCAGGAACACTGGTGCCTGAAGGGAAATTTTTCGCTTCTCGCCGGAGCCCGAAAGCGCTATGGCCTCGATGGCAGAAAGTTTTGGCTGACTGAAACGGATATTTGCACTTATTCTGCCGAACATCTGGTTCCGGCGGTTTCTCTGGAGGAATCCCGGAGATATCAGGCTCTTCATGTTCCCCGTGCCCTTGCCGGAGGGCTTGCCGCAGGAGCGGAGGGTATTACCTGGTACAATTACCGTGATGTCCCGGCATATGACCGGGAGGCGGAATTCGGTATCGTTGACTCCGATGGGCTACCGAAACCTGCATTTGCCTCCTTTCATACTGCGGCGGTTCTGCTTGGTTCTGCTGATTTTGTGGGAAAGATCAATGGAATGCCTTCCGGGATTGAGGCATTTGCCTTCCGGGATGAGCTCGGACGCGATATTGCTGTACTTTGGAGAACTGATTTTTTTTCAACAAACTATCACAAACCGGTGCATGATTTTATCCGTCCTCCGCAGACGGTCTTCCTGAAAGCCGGAGATGGAACGGTGGAGCTGATCGATATGACCGGAGAAAGGATATCGGTTCAGCCGAAAGAAGGCAAGGTTGAAGTTCCGGTTCGTGAGTCCGCAGTATTTGTCCGCGGAAGTTTGAAACCTGATGTCATCCGGCAATGGCTGAACCCGCAGGGGCGTTCCACGGCAGTGCGCAAACAGAAGGGAGCGGTGAAGATTCTTCCCCCGGTAAACAACAGGGTTAATGCCAAATTCATGCTTCCCGGCATCATATTGAATGTGGTTCCCGGCGGGGATAATAAGATTCGTGTGCGCTTTTACAACCATACCGGCAGTGTATTGGCCGGGAAAGGGCGTCTGGTCACTCATGAAGACTGGGTGTGTCCTCCGGCGTGGAAAGTCATTCCTGAGGAAACGGCAGTTGAAATTCCGCCGGGAAGTATGGTGCTCAAAGAATTTATTCTGCGGGTGCCCGCAAAATGGAAAAAAGAAGAACACTATATCCTGCGGGCGGAATTTGAGCCCGTTTCCGGCGGACCGGTTCTTCAGGACTCCGCGATTCTCCGTTATCCCGGCGTAAAACGTTGACGGGACCGGGCAATCCGGGGAATTCTGTGAAGCAGGCGGAATGTGGAAAACTTTCGTTTCAATCTGGTCATGAATGCCGCAACCATGAAATGCAGGAACGTTTTATCATATTTGTTCAGACATTGGTGCCGGCAGAGATATGCCGGCGGTGCAGAGCAGAATTATATGAGACGGTCTTTCAATCCGGACTGACGGATGGTAAGGCGTTCCAGCGCAGTTGAGATGACCGCCGGATTAGCCCACAGGACGACCCGCTCCTCCGCCCGCGTGATTGCCGTATAGAGCAGTTCTCTCGTAAGAACCGGCGTATCGTGATCGGGCAGAATGATGAGCACATTCTGGAAGCCCGATCCCTGCGATTTATGAATCGTCATGGCGAAGACCGCTTCATGTTCCGGCAGTTCCACCGGAAGGAACGAGCGGAAACGTCCCGGCTCCTGCGGATCGGGGAAGTAAACGCGAAGCTGTCCGGCGGATGACCGCCAGACCATGCCGATATCGCCGTTGTAAAGTCCGCTTTCCGGATGGTTGCGCGTGATCATCAGCGGCAGACCGCAGGAAAAGGCTTCGGTCATGTGCAGGCGCGAGCGGATCATGGCATTGACTGCAACGGTTCCATACGGTCCGTTCCTGAGTGCGCAGAGAATCTTGAAACGGTCGATGATGCCGAATGCCCTGCGCATGGCGTCGTCTCCGCCTTGGTCGGCAAGGGCGCGCAGACCGGAAAGCGCATAATGCCGTTCCTCATTTCCGAACCGGATGCAGGACGCTGTAATCTCGCGGGCAAGTGCGTGTTCGAATGCGGAGCGGGGCAGGGGAAGTGTTCTGAAATCCGGGGCATTACTGTGAACGACTGCCGCCGTGACTTCCCGCAGTTCGCGTTCCGAAGCAATGTTGCGGATTGCCGCACTGAGTGTGCTGATCGCCGGCGCATTGGCGGAACGGTGATTTCTGACGAGTTCCGCGATGTGTCCCGAAAGAGGAAGCGAATCGGATACCGCGGGGAATGTCCATGAAGTCTGGCTGCGGAACGCTTCCGCGGCAGGCGGAGACATGACGTTGCGGGCGCCGCAGGCGCAGATGTCCGCGAGAACCGCGCCTGCGTCCACCGAGGCGAGCTGGTCTTTGTCGCCGAGCAGGACTACTTTGGCATCGGGACGGACCGCTTTCATAAGTTTTGCCATCAGGGAAAGCGAGACCATGGAGGCTTCATCGACGACGATCAGACCGGCGCGCAGAGGATTTTTTTCATTGTGCCGGAACTGTGTCGTTCCGGGCAGGGGATGCAGAAGCGAGTGGATCGTGCCGCATGGGATCAGCGCAAGTTTGTCTTTGATTCCCTGACTGCAGGAGAGCCCGGCGATCCCCCGTGCCACCGATTCGCGCAGTCTCGCCTGCGCTTTGCCGGTCGGTGCGCATAGCGCGATTTCGAGTTCCGGATTGCGTTCCAGTTCCAACGCAAGAAGCGCCGCCGCGACCGTGGTTTTTCCGGTTCCGGGTCCCCCGGTGATGATGGAAAACAGATTGTGGAACGCAAGAAATACGGCGGACTGCTGATAATCTGTTTCCGCTTCTCCCGCGGTTTTCCTGAAATAGGGGGAAAGTTCCGCCAGCCTTCCCGGAGGAAGCGGAGTGATTTCCGGCGGCTTCGCACAGCGTCTGCGGATTTCCTCCGCAAGCTGTTTTTCATACTGAAAATAACGGTTGAGGTAAAGCCGGTGCGCATTGTCCATGACAAGCGGCGTTGTCGGGGATTCCGTTTCAGGATGGAATGCTATGGCTTTTGCAGAAGCGTTCCCGCGCAGAACCGCCAGCCATGCGTCCAACTGCGGCAGGGCAACGCGGGGGTGTTCCTCCTGCGGGTCGGGATCGGAATATTCTGGAAAGTTTTTTCCCGCGTAAAGATTGAGGTCGCAGCAGCTGTTTCCCGCGCGGACGGCGAATGATGCGAGCGCCGCCGCGGCAAAGAGTTCCGGACTTTGCGAACGTGTCC
This sequence comes from Lentisphaeria bacterium, assembly GCA_019408975.1. Classification (GTDB taxonomy): domain Bacteria; phylum Verrucomicrobiota; class Lentisphaeria; order Victivallales; family UBA1829; genus UBA11452. The sequence goes on from DXVA01000091.1 coordinate 9,834, forward strand.
GGCGGAGAATGAAGTCCGCAAAGACAAGGTCAATGGCGGAAAAAGCATTCCCGGAAGTCAGTTTTTTCAGTTCGTCGAGCGTCATATCCGTCATCCTATCAGTTGTTCAAGCTGCATGAGAAGTGCAAAGGGCGGACGGTCGCGGTAGATGCCGTTTCCCGGGGCTTCCGGTGTAATTCCGCGCAGAAACAGATAATAAACGCCGCCGAAATATTTTTCATAGTCCTGTTCTGTGAAGGAGCCGTTCTTCAGGCGGAGGAACTTGACCAGAGCAATGGAATAAATCAGGTATTGGAGAAAATAGAAATGTTTCAGCATGGCGGAATGGGTGCCTTCCCGCTGGAAGCTTTGCGGCGAGCCGCCGAGACGGTTGGATTTCCAGTCGATGATGTAAAAACGCTTTCCGAGGCGGAATACAAGGTCGATGAATCCGTTCAGGAATCCGCCGGAAATGAATCCGTGCAGGGAATCCCATGCCGCCGCGCCGAGTTTTTCGGCTACATACGGTTCCAGTATCGTGCGGAGCTGATCGACACGGAAGCCTTTGCGGAACCTGTAATGGAATTCCATCTCGCTGATCCTGTCCGCGTATGGGATTTCCGAAAGTGTGAAGCTGCGCCCGTCCGCATCGGCAAGCGGTGCGGCAAGTACATTTTCGACCATTTCCGCCGTGAGAGCGATCCGTTCTTCTCTCCGGGCGTCGTCTTTCAGGAGCCCGTAGAGGGAAAGTTTTTCTTCGATCAGTCCGGACAGTCTCTTTTCATGATCGGTGAAATCCAGCTTTTCGAGAATTTCATGCCATGCGTTGCCGGTCTGCGCGCCGCCGGGGATCGAGAAGATTCCGGTCATTTTACGCTCGATCGGCGCTTCATCGTCCTCGTTGTCGTAGTCGGAGGGAGCATCGCCGCCGCGGGGAGTCAGACCCGAGAAGCTGGTGATCTGCCATGCATAATCGATCTTTCCGTTCCACTGCGGCA
>DXVA01000091.1:10820-13686 GCA_019408975.1 Lentisphaeria bacterium
CGGCAGGTTCAGGACTTCCGCCTCATCCTGCTTCATGGCGTAGGGCGGCAGGATTTCCGTTTCCGGGACCGGTTCCGCCAGCCAGTCCGCGGGGATGGCGTTCAGAACGGGTTCCTGCGACAGATTCAGAAGATTCCGCATGTCCTTGAGTTCCGGCAGCGAGGTCAATGTGCGCATACGGAACAGCCAGTCCAGCGCGGAGGTTCTGCTCCGGCAGGCGCCCCAGTAGATATGGCAGTAGTATTTTGCCCGTGTGATCGCAACATAGGCGAGGCGCAGCAGTTCCTGCAGGCGTTCCGCGGACGCCAGCGCCTCCGATTCCGCCGAACCCGTGAAATCCCGTTCGATGCTGCCGTCCGGCAGATGATAGTTCTCGGCAAACTTCTCGGCGTTCCATGTGAACAGTGTCGGCAGCAGGACCAGCGGGAACTCCAGCCCCTTGCTCTTGTGAACGGTCATGATCGTGACTGCCGCGCGGTCGGTTTCCAGGAGAATTTCATATTCCTCCTTTTTGTCACGCATCCGCTCGGAACGCTGGCGTTTCAGGAAACTTAAGGCGCCGGAGACCGAGAGACGGCGCGTGCTGATTTCATTGTGGAGGATTTCACGCAGTTGAAGCAGATCCGTCAATTTGCGTTCTCCGAGATTCTTTTTCAAAATGCGTTCGCGCACATTGAATTCCCTTAACAGATCGTGGAACATCTCAACGAATGAGGCATTTTCCCAGCGCCTCAAGAGCGATTCAAATGTCTCCTGCACTCCGTTGAGAGGCACATCTGTTCGAGTTTCTCCGTCGTCAAGGTGCATCTCGACCAGTTCGGGGATTTCATATCCGATCAGTTCCGTATTCATTGCGCGGACTGCGAGCCGGGCATCGGCTGGCGCGGCAATCGCATTGAGAACCGTTTCCAGCTCCTCCGCCGCGACGGAATCGAAGACGTTGCCTGATTTAGCAATGACTGACGGGATATGATATTCCGCCAGCGCCTCCTGAACCCGCTCGCTTTCCGAGGCGGTGAAGACCAATACAGCGAAATCTCCGGGCATGACTCCCGGCAGTTCCCGGCCGGGCAGGCTGATCGCGGAATCGCCGAGCATTTTCCGTATCTGTTTTGCGCAGAGCCGGATGGTGCGGTCCGCCAGCTGTGAGGCGGTCGGATCTTTCGTTTCAGGGGGGAGCCAGGTGAATTTGAGCGGCGCGGGCTCCTCCCTGCCGTGGGACAGCATTCCGGCGCGCTGTTTGCCGGAGCTGTCCGCCGGAGCCTGAATTTCCGCGAAAGTAATGCCGGGATCGGCAAACGGAAACGGATGATCATGGAAAATCGTGTTGACCGCGCGGATGATCGGCGCGGATGACCGGAAGTTCTGGACCAGCCCGTATTTCCTGCCGTTATGGAGCTCAAGGCATTCCCGTTCCGCCTTGCGGTAAGTCGCCATGTCGCCGCCCCGGAATGCGTAGATCGCCTGCCGGGGGTCTCCGACCATGAAGAACGCGGGGTGTTGGCGGCATGCAAAAAGACGGTGGAAGATATCATACTGAACCGGATCGGTGTCCTGAAATTCGTCCACGACGGCGGCTTTGTATTTTTTCCGGATTGCCGGGGCGAGAAGCCCCTCCTCATCAAGTATGCCGTCACGGACTCGCCGCAGGAGATCGTCGAAAGTCTGGAAGTTCTCCCGGCGTTTTTTCAGGGCGAATTCATGTTTTACATATTCCAGCGCCGCAAACGGAATTGTGTCGGCATATGCCTGAAACTCCGTTTGCAGAAGGTCGTTTTTGGCGAAGAACGGATGCTTCAGATGATCTTCAACCTGAATGCGGAATTTGACCTTGACATTCTGCCGTATCTGCTCCGTGGTGAAGCGTGACAGGGTGTTCGGAACCTGATAAAGGGTGCCTTCCTTTTTCCAGGCAAGCAGGAGTTCTTCAGCCTCGGCGCAGTCTTCAGGGTAATATCCCTTTTTCATGATATCTCCGAGCCCGGTCAGGAGCCCCGGCTCGAACAATGCGGCGGTTTCGTCAAGCAGTCCTGAAATCCGCTCCATGACGGGGCGGGTGTCATAAGGTTTTCGTGCGCGGGTTCTGATCCGCAGATCGGGGCGCGCGAGCAGCGCGCATATGGTTCTGAAATGAAGATCGGGCGTGAAACGGGTGTAGTCCTGCAGCGCGGCACGCAGTTCTCCGCGGTCGGGCGCATAGAATTCCCGCCGGTAGAAGTCCGTCAGCAGATCAAGAATTATCTCGTCCTGGTCTTTTTGTATGACCGTATTGAACAGCACTCCGCTTTCAAATGCGTTTTCCGCAAGCATGCGCTGGCAGAACCCGTGAATCGTGGAGATCGTGCTGCTGTCGAAATCCATGAAGGCGTTCCGGAGGCGGCGGATCAGCATTTCTTCGGGCGTATTCTGCGCCGCATGTTCCATGATCGCCCGGATGCGGGGGAGCTCTTTTTCCGGTATCGCGGAACCTGTTGCATAGTTCAGGGCGTTGCGGAGCATGTCCCGGATTCTTGTCCGCAGTTCGGCGGTCGCCGCCTCGGTGAAGGTGACGACGAGAATGCCGCTGACGGGGATGTCCTGCTCCAGTATGAGGCGCAGGACGAGGTTCTGAATGTTATAGGTCTTGCCGGTTCCCGCCGCGGCTTCGATCATGCAGACGCCGTTCAACGGGCAGGCCGTGGAATCCAATACGGGAATGTCAGGATTCATATTTCACCTCCCCGAGCAGGAACGGGCGGAAGACCGTCCCGGCAAGCGCCGCGAATTCCGCCGTAAACTCCGGCGAATCGAAATCGGAGGGCGTGAACAGCAGCGCAACCGCCTTGTCGTTTGCGCAGTCCCCGATGGAAATGCCCTGCTGGGGGAC
>DXVA01000092.1:0-4766 GCA_019408975.1 Lentisphaeria bacterium
GGACAATGATATATTAACTTTTAAGATAAATGTATATTTGACAAGTATTCATTATCGTGATTGCAATCATAGCGATTCTGGCTGCGATGCTTCTGCCGGCTTTGAACATGGCACGCGAAAAAGCACTCGGAATTGCCTGTATCAGCAACGTGAAGCAGTTTCATCTATACACGGTCAGCTATTCGGATGATTATGCAGGATACATCGTTCCGCAATGGGCGGGACCAATCGGTACCAGTAAACCGCCGTATTATCTGCCGCGCCTGCTGGTGGAAATATGCGGGTACACCACACCAGCGGCGGTCTGGAAACAAAAACCGGACGGCACACCCTGCTATATTCCGCGCGGTGTCTTCCATTGTCCGTCCGTACAGCTGGAGATAAACCCTGGAGGAAGCAGCGACGGCTGGGACACATGGTTTGGAACGCAATACGGCTTGACATTGTACATCGGGGCTTATTATCATGAACCGAACAGCCAAAATAATTTCTGCAAAGTCGGGGAGGTCAGGCTGCCCGGCAAAGTCGCGTATATCACCGACAAGGCAAGGCACGGCGCAGGAGGCGTAAACTGCTACAACTCGCTTCCCATAAGAACTGCAAGCGTAAGTGATGCCGCACGGCACAGCAGGAACCTGAACGTTGCATTTTTTGACGGTCATGTGAATGCAGTCTCTTCCCGGCTGATTCCTACTGAAGAAACGGCTCCATCCAGCTATTATCTATATCCGTTCTGGGGCAGAAAAAGGTTTATGCACAGATGGAATGAAGTAACACAGAACTTTTAAATATAAAAGCAGGAGAAAGAACGATGAAGAATTTATTTCTGGGTATTTGCCTCGGTGTTTCCGCGCTGTGTTTTGCAGACGGGTCTGAAGCGCTGGTCCTGAAAAAGAATCTGGAGCAGGTACGGGCAAGAGGGATCAGCATTATCCCTCTGCCGAAACGGATTGAATTTGCCGCGCCGGCCTATCCGGAAAAAGTTGTGATTTCCGGCAACGAAAAGCTGCCGTTTTTCAAAGTGATCTGCGAGGAGTTGCAGAGCCGTTTTGAAGAACTGAAAAGTCCGGTAAAAGTGCAGGTTTCCGACACGCCGGAAGCAGGTGCTTACAATATTATAATCAAAGATACATTTGCCAAACCTTCCGGATTGCCGCGCATGGCGGACGGTTGCGAAGATCAGCTTTACACTCTGACTCCGACCCGGAACGGAATTGAACTTGCCGGTGCGAAGAATGCTCTTTATGCGGCGGTAACACTGCGGCATTTGATCGTGCGTGAAAAGGGGCGGACGGCGATTCATCCGGCAAAAATAATTGACTGGCCGGATTTTCCGGTGCGCGCGATCTCCCTGAATGAACCATTTCTGCGGCGATTCGTCTCCAATCCTGAACAGTATGGCAAATACACAAAGCCGCTGGTCCGGCGCCTGATGCGCATGAAGATCAATGAAATACGCCAATTGCCGCACAGCCCGCAGGAATCGACACGACGCCTCTTTTTCACGGGACAGCTCATGAATGAGACGAATCTGAATTCCATGCGCGCACTCCACGCCAACGCCGCAGAGTGCGGCATCACCTGCGGACAACTGGGGATATTTTTTTCACTCGGTACAAAACAGGATGAACAAAATCCGTTTTTCAAGGATTTCAATCAGAAAAGCCGCTGGGGCGCCAACGGGCACTATCACTCATGGGCAAGAACGGATCTTTATGGAAAAATTGCCGCGCGGTGCCATGATTTTCTGAAACAGTCGGAATGGGAGGTTTTGTATGTCCACGGTGTAGACACGGGCGGCACCCAGGACCCGGAACTCTGGTCCCACCGCGACGAGCCCACAAGGAAACGCTTCGGGGATGACCGTGCCGCCGCGGACACCGCAGTATTCATGGAGTTCTACAAGGCGATGGAAGGAACAAATGTAAAACGGATGCTGGCGGTTGTATATCCCTACTGTGGTTACAACTTCAATGCAGATGATGTGATGAAAAGAGAACGTCTTCCGCAGACAGCGGAAGGAAGAAAGCTGGCTGAGGGTCTGGTTCGGCGGGAAAGCGCATTCCTCAAACGGATTCACACGCTTCTGCCGAAAGACCGGGTATCAATCTGCCTCAGGGAAGGCAACCGGAACAACATGCGCCTTTTTACCTCTCATGTTCCCGGCCGCACCGTTGACATCTATTACGAAGCATCCAATGTCTGGCGTGACGTCCTGCCTCTGGTCTCACCGGAACTGCTTTCCACCGGCAGCGGTTTTGAACCGGAGCGCAACGGCAGAAATTATATCTGGCGTACAGACGGCGGCGCATTCCGCGAGCCGGAAAACACCGCGTTTGCCGAACGTGCATGGAACAGCCGCGGGGAGTACTATACCGATCTTGACCGTACAAGAAATCCGTTGCGCTACGATGCGGAAGCCTTGCGTTTTCTTGCCCGGCGCACCGCCGAGGGAATCTGGGGCGTGGAATCAGGCGGAATACTTTACCCGCTGTTCGACAATATGCTCTCCCTGAGTTATGCCGTCGATCCCTTTGAACCGGCAAGACAGTGCGTCAGCAGTTCATTTGACCTGAAAAAGTATATGGAACAGAACGACCGGCAAATACGCCTCGCAAAAGCAGCATTCGATTCGGTTTATGCCGCCCCCGGCAAAAAGGCATTCAAAGAGGGAAGTTATCCGTTATTCATGGATTTTCTCCATATGCTCCAGGCTGCCCCGATATACAGTGGAGTCAATCTCGCTATAATCAATATACAGGAGTGCGCGAAAAAAGGCAACCATGCGCAAGTTGAAAAGATCTATCAAAAGGCGCTTGCCGACCTTGCCGCCGGGGAAAAAGCATATTCGGAATTCGTGAAAAAAACGAAAGCGGAACCCCGCCAGACTCTGCCGTCCGATCTTGCCGCATGGGATAAGAAAAGCGTTTACCGCCAGCATACGCTTCTGCTTGCACCCGACTTCAAGGAACTGAAAAAGAAGCTGGACACCGTAAAATCAGAAGTCCCGAAACTTTTTGCGCAGAGCAATTCGCCGGCATTTCTGCGGATCATCGCGAAACGGAACAGAAACCTGTATGCCGTGCCGGAAAAATCAGCATCTCCGTGGATGATCCGCCACTGGTACCATCCCCGCGACCTGATTCTTTGCCCGGTTCCTGCGGTGGCAGTTCTCCGCAATACCGGAAACGGAATCCGTCTGGAGGCGACAGTCCACTCGGCGGGAATCGGCAATGCGTCAATGAAAGAACCGAAAAAAGGCGTGTTTCCGGCAGGCGAAAGTATGGAACTGTTTCTTGCCGCGCCGACAGGCCCGTATGCGAATTATCATTTCGTCGTCGGCGCCGGCGGCGGATTCTATACGGCACGTCTGGGAAAAGAGACCGGAACGAAATACGACACCTTTGAGAGCGGACTGGCTCCGAAGGTCGTCCGGGAAAAAGACTGCTGGAAGCTGACTCTGGAAGTTCCTTATTCTCTGCTCGGCGCGACCCCCGGCAAGGGCTGGAAAGTTCTTCTGGGAGTCAATACGGCGGAAGGTTCATTTGCAAGCACGTATCTGGAACATAAAACGCCTGGTTCCGCATTTCATAATATGGCAAAATGGCAGTCTCTCCTGTTCTGGAAAGATGCGCCGAAACCGGAATGCGGACTGCATGACATCTCCTTTGAACACAATCTGGAGACAATGGAAAACCGCACTCATACATCCGGTACGGGGACATGGCTCAGGTTCAAACCGGCTTTCAATACGGCTGTGCCGGTAAAGGCAGGACGTTTTACAGTGCAGATAACCGATACGGAGCACAAGGCGCTCTCCAATGTCATTACACTGGCGGAAAATAAGTATGTTCCGGTACGCAGCCAAAGTTTTGAACCGCTTACACTCCAGTTGGAGCAATGCCATGAAGGCATTATTTTCCGTTTTGAATTGCAATACAGCGTTGACGGAAAAAGTTTTACGCTCAAACGCGATATCCCCGCAGGAACCTTTGCCGAGTCAGGGAAAGAACACCGTTTCCCGTTCCTTTCAGACATTCAGGCAAACACAAAAAAGGGACGGATTGAATTCGCATTCAAACCGGAGTGGGATGGTTCGCGCTCTGTAACCGCCGACGTAACCGTACTGATGCATGGAGGTCCGATAAACAGAAAATTCAACTATTCAGATACAATAATGCTCAGTTACAACCGGATGTGGCGAACTCTGCATTTCGTTGTGACTACAAAGGACCGTCAGACGCGGGGCGTGGCATCGCATATAGTCTTCCGGAAGGATGTCTGGCACAAAATGATTCTGGAATGGGATTTCACAGGAAAAAAAGCGTTTATGAAGATGACATGCAACGGGGAAGAACTCAAGGGCGCCATTACAAAATGGGGAAAACCAGCTCCGGAATCGCCGGTATTCACGGTCGAACCAGCCTCTTATCCGGTGATGTTCGGCATCAGAAATGACGGGAAATGCTTCAGCGGCTGCACGATTCGCCTGAATTGAACACATAAGATCAGGATTTATCTATGGCAAAGTTTGTAAATGTCGCCACGATCGGCGGTATGGTAATGGAGCGTGGGGAAGAATCGCCGGATGAACCGTTGCGCCAGTTCCGGGAAGCGGCGCAAAAACTGGACGGTACCGGCGTTGATCTTGTGATTACCTGCGAGACCATGATGATGAATCAACCCGTCGGAAGCGGGGAGAACCCGGAAAATCCGGGACCGATTCTGACGGAATACATGGAATTCGCCAAACGCAACCGTTGCAC
>DXVA01000092.1:4776-13559 GCA_019408975.1 Lentisphaeria bacterium
ATTACGGACCGGACGGTTCTCTGCTCGGAATGTATCACAAAATGTTCCCCACGGATGAGTCAATCCGCAAGGGGACACTTCCCGGCAGCGGTGCCGTCGCAGTTGATACGCCGGCAGGGCGTCTTGGCGGAATCCTGTGCTTCGACCTGAATTTCGATGAGCTGCGGGATGAATACACGCGCCTCCAGCCGGATATTCTCTGCTTTTCCAGCTACTTTCACGGAGGTCATGTCCAGGCGAACTGGGCACTGCGGACACATGCGTTTTTTGCCGGGGCGGTAAAGGACGGCACAAGCGATATCCTTGACCCGCTCGGGCGCGTCATAAACTCCACAACCTATTACAACCGCATTGCATGGGCACGGATCAACCTTGACCGTTTTGTAATGCACGGCACCTGCAACTCGGAAAAATGGCCGGATATCCGCCGAAAATACAGGGATAAAATCCTGATCGACTCCGATTCACCGAGCGGATTCTCTGTCCTGTACAGCTGCACGGATGAGTTTACAGCCAGAGATGTTGCAGCAGAATTCGGGCTTGTCGGCGCGGAGGACTATCTGAACAACTGTCGCAGACTGCGGGAGAACGTGCTGAAAAAAACTCCCCCGCAATGAGTGAACGGTAATCTTCAGTACGGGAAATATCTTCAAGTTTGAATTGCAGAAATAAGATACTTCAGAAATACAGGTTTTCGATCCTGCATTTCTAAGATGTCTTCCTGCGCTTCCTGAGCGGCGAACAGCCGGTTTTCCGTTTGTAGAAACGGGAAAAGACATAAATGGAAGGGAAATTCATTTCCCGGGCGATCTCCGTAAGAGTCATCGAAGAATACTGCAGGTGTTTCTCCGCAAGTTCAAGAAGAATCTCCTCAATAAAACGCTTGATGTTCGTATTGCCGCTATATTCTTTGGAAAAACGGTACTGAAGCTGGGAGCGCGTATATCGGAAGAAATCCGCAAGCTCCGCGACATTGACCGCATAGCCGCGTTTGCACACTTCCTCGCGGATCGCCATGATAAAGGGCGATTCCGCCTTGTCCGCCGAGGAAAGAACCGCCAGATGATGCAGGATTCCGAAAAGATGATTCTCAACGACAGACTTTCCGTCCGGGGAAAATGCCGAAATCGTTCCCGCATTCCGGATGACGTCCAGAATCGCATTCAGATAATAGCTGGAAATCGGATCACTGCCGCGATGCTCCGGCAGGGCAAAAGCGCTGTTGAATTTGATTGACAGGTATTCATAGGGCCTCCGATTGTCCACGAACTGATGCGGCTGTTCCGGAGGGATCAGCCAGTATTCCCCCGGCGCAAGGACAAAGCGTTCATCCCGGCTCCTGCAGAAAAGCTGTCCGGAAAGGCAGAACTCAATCTGATAAAACGCATGTAGGTGCAACTGTGCCGATGGACTGCTGCCGCATCCGAAATACAGCAGTTCAGGCATGTCGAGAGAAAGTGCATCCATAAGAAAAAATCCTTTTTCCGTCTGCAATATAATACGGCAAAAGATTTTTTCAACAGGAGATTTTTCATAAAAGGGCGGCTTTCAATCCCAGCCATTCGGAAAAAATGGACTGCCCCGATGCAGAATATGAGGTAGCGGGAGATTTCGCCTGCGGCGGTCGGCTTGCGCAGAATGAACCGGAAAAATTCTGTTTCCAGGAAAGAAAAACTTCCGGGCAGTCATAAAATTTTCCGGTTCTTCGGAAAGTGCGTCCGCCATGACGGGATAAAACAGTAAAATATACAGGATTTTTAGAGAATCGGCATTGAAAAATACCGATTTGTCGCGTACTATATGCAATGGCTGCTTTTCAGCGGTCTTCATGAATGCAAAATAAAAAACAATAGAAATATAACTGGAGGCTCGGATCGTGAAAGCGAAAGTAATCATAATTTTATCAACGGTAGCAGTACTTCACCTCGTATTGGGCGGCATGTTCCTGACTGGCGGCTGTGCACCGGAAGAGCCCCCCATGCCTCCGGGAATTTATGTTCCCCAGCCGACTTCCAAGGTTTCCGTTCCGGGTGAAACCGCGCCGGAAGCGGTCGGCCCTGCACCGGGAACAGCTGAATTCAAGGAGCAGGTCAGCCAGAAAGAAGAACCTTTTGAGTTGCCCCCCGCCGTCGAAACAGTCACGAAACCTGCTCCTGAGAAAAAAGCGGAACCAGAGAAACCCGCTCCTGCCATCACGGACAAAGATACGACTTATGTGGTCCGGAAAGGAGATTCTCTCTGGAAAATATCCCGTACATACGGCATCTCCATCGCGGAGCTTGCCGCATATAACAACATCGCTCCCAGCAAGCCGATCAAAATCGGTCAGAAGCTGATCATTCCCGCCGGTTCCAATGCGGTAAAGGGAGCCCGGACGGCACCCGCAACGGACAAGAAAGCCGTGAAAAAGAAAGCCGCGGCGAAAAAAACGGCAGGAAAGAAGAACACCGGAAAAGCTGAAAAAGCCGCTGTTCCCGCAGACGGAGTCTATATTGTAAAAGAAGGCGACAGCTTCTCCAGAATTGCGGCTAAATACCATGTCAGAGTCGCAGACATCGAAGCCGCCAATCCGGGAGTATCTTCCAACCGTCTCCAGATCGGTCAGAAATTGAATCTGCCGACAGGAAAGACATCTGCCGCTCCTGCCGGCAAGGCGAAGGCAAAAGTTCCGGTCCAGCAGGAAAAGAAAGCGCTTCCGGTCAATGAAGACATTCTTCTGGATGATATCCCGAACCCGGACGCGGTTCCTGCCCCGACAGTGAATGCTCCGGCGCCGGAAGCGGAACAGGCAGTCGCTCCCGTGGCGGATAAGCCGCTGGCTTCCGAAGATGCGGTCAAGGCTGTCCTCGACACCAACCAGCCTGCAGTCAATGCCGCGGACCCCCAGTCGCTCACGGACACCGCCGTTCCGACAGCAGACACGACCATTGACGCGATTGCCGCAAAATACGGCGTCAAAGCTGATGACATCAAGACTTTGAATCCCGCGCTTCCTGCGGACGGCAAGGTCAAGGCAGGAACGGTTGTCCAGCTTCCCTGATCCACGCTGAATTCACCAGACGGCATTCGTTCCAACAGATCGAGTGCCGTTTTTTTATTGATTAACGGAAAACTGTTTTATGGATGTTCAGGAAGACAACAGGAAGGAAGCGCTGCTTCCCAAGCTCCTGCCGCTGATTTTTTTCAACGGCGCATTTGCCGTCTCCTACGCAGGGATTCTTCTTCGCGAGACATCCGCCAGAACCTACGCTACGGAACTTGCCTATCTGGTTCCCGGCATTCTGTTTCTCAGTTTCGCCGCACTTGCCGGTATCGCCGGACGCCTGTTCCTGAACCGTGTCTCCCTTTCCGCCGGCTCCTTTCCATCCGTGCTCCCGGTTCTGTTTTCCGCAACCCTGCTGCCTCTGCTGCTGCCCCTGCTCTCCATGACACGCAGGAGCATCACTTCGGCGGCGGCGATTCTTCCCCTGCTCGCCCTGCCGCTGTTCTTCTCCGGGCTGAACATTCACTTCATCTTGAAACTGGCGGCGCCTGCCCGTTCGACGCTCCTTCTTGCAGTTCATTATCTGGGTGCGGCATTCTCTGGTATTCTCTTTGCGATTCTGGTTCACAGTTTAGGAGACACTTTGCTTCTGCTCCTCCTGACTGGTCTTTTTCAGGTGGTTCTCGCACTGATTCTCCATCTGTCTCTGCTGAAAAGAATTCTGCCGCGCATTCTGCTGTTTCTTGCGGCGCTGCTTTCTGCGGCGGCATTGCTCCATACCGCCTGCGGTTATCTGGAACAGCGCATCACGCAAACCGATCCCTTGCGCGGCAAAGACGCAATCCGGATCGACACCCCCTATGGACGCTCCGAGCTCCTGCGCCTGCCCGACAAACGTTTCCTGATCACAAGCAACGGTCAGAGTATTGCAACCCTGCCGGCCAATCCGGAAAGAGATCGCCTGTCCGCCCTGATGACCGGAATCCAGCCGGATAAAAAGCTGATCCGGGTTCTCCTGATCTGCAATGAATTTTCCGGACTGCCGGAGGCATTCGCCTCCATGCCGATCACGGCTTCGATCGATGTCGTTGCACGCGATAAAGAGCTTCTGGATCTCTCCGCCGGACTCGACATCATGCCGCCCGAGTCCTCACGCTTCCGTGTCATCATCGACGACCCGGTGCATTTCATCGACTCCACATTCCATATCTATGATGTGATTTTCGTCGAGCCGCCCCTGCCCCAGAATCTGGATGCGGATCGTTTTTTCTCTTATGAGTTTTACAAGGACGCCCGCAGGCATCTCGCGGACGGCGGCATCTTTGCGACGGCTCTGCCCGCCCCTTACGGATATACGCGGGAAAGCATTGCGGAACTCCACGGCATTACTGCCGCAACCATGCGCAAGGTGTTCCCGAAAGTGATTTTCGCCCCCGGAACCACGCAGATCGCCATCGGAGGGGGAATGAACATCACTGGCGATCTTGATACGCTCGACGCCCGCGCCGCAAGCCTGATGGCGGACACCGGGTTCTTTCCGGAGGGGCTCCTCGTGATCCTGCACTCGCAGGTGGAACAGCAGGCACAGGCGCAGAAAATCATCGGGCGCTCCATCGTATCGGAGTCGAACCGGCTTTTCTCCGCGCCCCTGCTCTTCAACTATTGGCGCAGACACCCGGTCTTCACGCAGGTCCCCCCCGCGGAGCAGATTCTGCGGGGGCTTGACCACTGTCTTTTCCACTGGCAGTGGATCATCGGCGGCATACTCGCGCTGTATCTGCTGTTACGCTATTTCGCATCCACCTCCGTAACCCGCAAATGCCTCTTTTTCTCACTGGAAAACGGTTTTTATCTGGGAGGGCTGTTCACGCTCTCCATGCTCCTTTTCCAAACCGGCTACGGCACGCTTTACCGTATGCTGGGGGCTTTTGCCGGAATCCTCTGCATCGCCGTCGCCTCGGGGCTTCTCCTGCCGGACAGAGCCGGACTCCTGCGTCTCTGGCTCAAACGCCTGTCCATTTTCCTGCCGGCGCTTCTCGCGGTTTCACTGTTGACCGAAGGTTTTCTGCCGTTTTCTTTTCTCGGCGCACTCCTGTTTTTCGCCGGCTTGTCCGGAGGCGCTGTCCTGTATGAGACAATCCACAGGGCGGATACGGCAAATGCACCTGCCCTGTTGTGGAGCATGGAGCTCGCAGGAGCCGCCTCCGGAGCTCTCCTCGCGGCATTTTTCATGGTTGCAGACCACGGTTTTCTCTTCTGCATTGCACTGCTGACGTCAAGCCGTATCGCCCATCTGTTCGCAAAATCGTGATTAAACTTGAAACTGCTATTGATTTTTCGGATTTATCAAATACAATATGAGATTGAAAACAGAGATTGATTGTCAAGAGGAAAAAAGATTATGAAAACATTGCCGGCATTGATTATTTTTGTATTTCTCATCTGCGGAACCGTTCCGCTTTCCGCACAGGATATCGGGCGGGAAACCCGAGTGGACTCAGTTCTGGCATCGGTCAACGGCGAACCGATCACCCTGCTGGATGTCCTGATCGAAAGCGGGCGCGAGGAAATGCGCCTGGCAAGCATGTTCACCGGAGCGCGCCTTTACAGCGAAATCGCCAAACTCCGCAAACAGGTCATTGATGAAATCATTGTCCGCAAGCTTGTCTATGACTCCTACAAGGAAAAACCCTTCCCGATAGAGGAACAGTATATTGAAAATCTGATGGACTCCCTTGCCGTTTCCATGGGCGGCGGCTCCCGCAGCGGACTCGTAAAAAAGGCAAAGGAACTCGGCACGACCATGCCGGAACTCCGCGAGAAAGTCAAGGAAAAACTAGCCGTGGACATCCTGCTCTCGGAATACTGCGACCGCCCGATCTATATTACGCCGAAAGAGGTCTACGATTACTATACGGCACACCAGAAAGAGTGGACGAAACCGGCGAAATACGAGCTGCAGCTCCTCCATATTGCCAATGACGGCGGACGCTCCGGCGCCAATCCGGAAACGACCTGTAAAAAGCTCGCGGAACAGTTTGCAAAAGCCGATGAGGCACTTTTTACGCAGATGGTACGCGACAATTCCGATGCGGCGAATTCCGAAAGCGGCGGTTCCGTAGGCTTCGTGGATCAGGATAAACTCCGTCCGGAATTCGCTGCGGCAATGAGAAACGTCAAACCCGGTCAAATTGTCGGTCCCGTCAAAACTCCGGAAGGCTACTATTTCATCCGTGTCGCCGCCATCGTCCCCGAGGAGCGTATTCCCTTTGAAAAGGCATCCGAAGAAATCCGCAGGAAACTGGATATGAAAGCCAAAAATGAAATGCGTGCAAAATATGCGGATAATCTTAAATCCAAGGCACTGATCCGTTATTATTTTTAAAAAATTGGTTTAATGCCGCGATGCTTTGCATCGCAAAAATAGCTTCATGCAGGACTTTCAGTCCTGCCGCGTTCCAGCTGCGTAAGCTGGTCGCCGCAGGCGAAATCCCCGATACCGCGTATGCTTGTATCGCAGTAGTTTATTTCTGAATTCAGAAAACGATTTCAAAAAATCACAAGACAGTGAAGCAGGAAAGATAAACGGCAATCTTTATAAATATCTCATTTAAAAGTATTAAAAAAGAAAAATGATTGGTGCACCCGGCGAGACTTGAACTCACGACCTTCTACTCCGGAGGCAGACGCTCTATCCAACTGAGCTACGGGTGCTTTTTGGAGACTTGGTATTATAATACCATAAGCTGATTTATTCAATAGCGCTTATTAAAAAGAATGAATTTTGTTGCACACAAAACAGGAAAATAAAAACGGCAAGAGAAAGAACCGCCTTTTCAGAAGTTCTTTCCCCTGTTTCCGCACTTACTGAAGTTTATTCAGGAAGTTCACCCTTGTCAAGTCCGAGAGGCAGCGGCTCCGGACGCTCACAAGTTGTCGTGAGTTCCACTTTCCCGCCCAGTTTGCTGGACTTGTCGAAAGAAAGCATGATCTCAAGAACATGGTTCGCCAGTTCGCCGTTGACACGGTGTTTACGTCCGCTGCGGAGAGCCATCGCCATATCGGCGGCTCCGATACTGCGGCTGTTTTCCGTATAGATATGGGTCAGCGGGACATTCTTCCAATCCGGTTCCGCATCGCCTTTCCGGAACACTTTCACCGGACCGCCGAAGGTATTCGGATCGGGAACCTGAAGCGAACCCTCGGTTCCGTAGATCTCAATCGGGCTGTGTCCGTGTTTGTAACAGTCAAAGCTGGTGATCACCGTGATCACCGCACCGCACTGAAACTCGACAACACCTGTCAGGTGCGTCGTCACATTCACGGGATATTTATCGAACGGTTTATATTTGTCCTTATAGGTCTCACCGACTTCCGCGCCGAAGGTACGGTAGTCGAAACCTTTGGTCGTGACGGCGATAACGCTCTTCGCCGGACCGAGCATATTGACGAGAGCCGTCATATAGTACGGCCCGAGGTCAAGCATCGGACCCGCACCGTAGTCAAAGAAGAACGGCGCCTGTCCCCATTTTTCAGGTCCGCGTCCCATGACGATCGCAGTGCCGGAAAGCGGTTTGCCGATCCAGCCGTCATCGATGACTTTGCGTGCGGTCTGCTGTCCGCCGCCGAGAAAAGTATCGGGAGCGCATCCGACGCGGAGCCCTTTTTCCTTCGCCAGAGCCATCACTTTTGCGGCATCGTCAAAATCGACTCCGAAAGGTTTTTCCGAATAGGCGTGTTTGCCAGCATTAAGCGTATCCATCGCAATTTTGGAGTGAACCTGCGGCGGGGTAAGATTCAGGACAATCTCAATCTCCGGAATCGCAAGGAGCTCTTCGTTGGTCATGTTCTGGACACCGTAGAGCTCCTTCTTTGCGGCGGAGCGCTCCGGGATGATGTCGGAACATGCGACGACCTCTATCATATTGAAGGTTTGAGACGCTTTGAAATAGGTATCGGAAATCATTCCGCATCCGATAATACCGACTTTTGTTTTTTTCATTTTCCGTATCCGTTTCAGGTTACTTGTTGCCTGCGGCAAGTCCGTTTTCAGTCATGAACTTGTAGCTCATTTCGATTGCCTTGTACATTTCCGTATCGCAGTAATCGAGTTCGACGACAATGGTTTCGACTGCTGCGGGTGCGGCTTCGACAATCTGCTTGATCGGAAGCGTCCCGGTGCCGAGCGGCATCAGGTCAATCTTCATATCGAGAAGTCCGTTGACCATTTCACCGCCGCCCGCCTTCTGCGTGCAGACTCCGTCCTTCATGTGAAGAAGAATGGTTCTGTCGGCAAACAGTTTAAGCATTTCGACAGGATCTTCGGTTCCCTTGTTGGTGGACCAGAAAGAATCAATCTCAAATTTCACATTCGGGCAGAGTTCCGCGAAAATCTCATATTTGAGTTTTCCGTCGATGCGCTCGAATTCCCAGTAGTGGTTGTGCTGGAAAAGCGTGAATCCGTTGCGGGCGAAGAACTCCTGCATCTTGTTCGTAAGCTCGGCTGTCTTCTTGATGGAGTCGAGATCCTTGAAGTCATCGGGCCCGTATCCGCAGACGACCGTCTTGAGTCCGAGAGCGTCGGCAAGCTCCATGCATTCACCGAGATTGTTTCCTCTCGCCCACGGGGAATGGGAAGAATAGATCTTCATTCCGAGGTCTTCGACGATTTTCTTCAGTTCGGACGGTCTCAGGTTCCAGAATCCGGCAGGCTCGACGCCTTTGTATCCGATTTCCGCGACTTTCTTCAGGACTGCGACAAAATCATCTTTGGCATCTGTCTCTTATACACATCTGACGC
>DXVA01000093.1:0-4661 GCA_019408975.1 Lentisphaeria bacterium
AAATTGAAACAAACGGGGTTTCTGTCAAAAAAAGCATTGATAGAGGTTCCCTTATTTCTTTCTCAACAATACTGTCCGTGGCGGTACCGTCAGTTTCGGTTCCCGCACGGGAATCGAAACAATTTCCGGCAACACCTATGAAAATTGTTCTCTTTTCAGGATTACATATGATAATAAAGGGGTAGCAGACGGACTTTACAGAAAAAATAAAATGGATATCGTGAAAACCCCTCCGCTAGTATTGAAAAACGAGAAACTTGTCAACGTGAAAAAACTGGGCGGGACATACATTTCTTTTGAAAATTCCCATATTGAACATGTCCAGGCAGAAGCGACAAAAGATACAAAACTGATTTCCTTCACCAATTGTACAATCTTGGATTCGATACTTCGTTTTCTCACAGACAAGAATAGCATTACAGCTTGTTTCAACCAAAACAAGGGAGCATTTCAAATACAGGAGCAATCTGAACAGTAAAACAATTACTTGCTCCTGTTAAGAAGGGCGTTTTCAGTTGTTGTCATTATTCATTTATATCGAATTCTTGTACTGTTTCGTCTACGGATTGCATAGGGGAGCCATTGTTTGAAGAAAGCAAAAATGAACGACTCCGGTGCAGAGCATGCGGGGTATCGGAGATTTCACCTCCGGCGACCAGCTTATTCAGCTGGACCGAAGCAGGACTGAAAGTCCTGCATGAAGCATTTTTGCGATGCAGAGCATCGCACTATTAAAATAATTTTTTTTAATAAAATACCTTCCCAGAGGCTAGAACTGCAAAATCTGGAGGATTCCTTGATTTACTCTGGAAAAGGCGTGGCACAAACAAAAAAAGACTTTTGAAATTGACTCAATTATAAAACAAATCCAAGAAAGGAAAAGCAGGAAATGGATATCTCAAAAAGCCAAGGGAAGCACGTTCAGCTGAAGAAAACAAAAATGTTGTATTCAAAGAATGGCAGAATGTCAGTAAAAAAAATTCTTTTAGCGGCAAACCTGTCTCTGCTTGCTTCCTACCCCCTCATGGGACAGCAACAGGGGAGCGTGACAATATCCTGTGATTATCCCGGTGGAAACATAAAGGTGATCAAACTTGCATCGGGGCGGGTTGAAATTGCGCCTGATCTTCGAGACACGCAACAAAAATGGTTTTATTGGAATTTTTCTGCAAAAGCCGAAACACCTGGTACTGTCAAGTTTCTTTTTCCTGTCAATGAGATGCAAATGAGTGCCCAAGGACCTGCGGTCAGCACCGACGGGGGGAAAAACTGGCGCTGGCTGGGGAAGCAGAACTCCGCCTTTCTTGTGCAGGAACCCGAGGGGAAGCGCGACAGTTTCACATGGAATTTCAAAGAAAAAGGTGAACAGGTTCGTTTTGCCCAAGGCATACCCTACCAGAGATCAGCCTTGGATGCTTTTCTGGAAAAGCACAGGAACAATCCGAGCTTGAAAATTTCTGCTCTGACCAAGACACGCAAAGGTAAAGACGTCCCGCTTCTTGTGATAGGAAATACGGAAAATGCGAAAAACATTCTGCTGACTGCGCGTCATCATGCGTGTGAGGCAATTGCCAATTATGTCATGGAAGGTTTTCTGGAAGAAGCGCTTTCCAATTCCACGCATGGCAGAACATTCAGGGAGAAATTTACTCTGTACGCGGTCCCCTTTGTCGATCTGGATGGAGTTGAAGCCGGAGACCAGGGGAAAGGACGCGCTCCTCATGATCACAACCGGGACTACGGGCTCTCCACTAATCTCTATCCTGAAATCAAAGCGATTACGGACCTCAGCCAAGCAAAAAAGTTTTTCATTGGAATTGATCTGCACGCACCGTCCGTTCGCGGCGACATTCATGAGACTTTTTATTTTGACGGGTTCCGTTCTCCAGAAAACAATGCCAATACCGTGGAGTTTGGAAAATGGGTCTACGAGGAGTCGCCTGCAATGGTTGGCCGTACATTAAATCTCCTCAAACCTAAAGCCAGGAAAGCCACCACATCCGTGGGAACAAGTTTTTCTCATTACTTCCCGTTTTCTCCTGACATGGTATATGCCGTCACGCTTGAATGCCCTTATGCCACCCGAAATCCAGATTACGACGCCATCTCAGCCAAAGAATACGGAAAAGGACTTCTCCGCGCCATGCAGCACATGGAATTCAGAAAGGGGAATAACAAACATACCGGATATGACGACTTCCAAAAGTTCAGTCGGTCACTGAACGGGGCCCCTGCGAATTTCATACAGAAAGCCGAGGCTGTCCTGAATGACCCAAATGCTTCGCCATTATACAAAGCGGAGGCGAATCTTCGCCTCGGATGGCTTTATCCGAGGATGCGGAAATTCGATTTGGCGGTCAAATGCAATGAAGCGGTGCTTCATTCCGAGTGGGCAACTGCAAGACAGAAGACCGTTGCCGCGATACAGAAAACAGAAGCAGTTTGCAAAAATCCCGCTACAACGGATGAAGTTCTGGCAAAATGGACTGCGGAATTGGATGGCATGCGTCTTTCAGGTATCTCAGGCTATAATGTAAATGAAATTTTTTACAACCGCAGCATGCAGAAGAAGGATTTGGAAAAAGCCTATTCTTATGCTTTAAAACAACTTGGTTATGCTCCGGAGTATGAAATTGGGAGAATCAGGAATCGAATCGCTTCCTATTATTCGGCAAAAGGAGAAAAGGACAAAGCTGCGGAGTACAGTCGTGAAACGGCGGCTTTTCTTCGCAAACAGCTGATCCCCAAAATGCCTGTCGGAATATTCGGCCCAAGGCAGGCGGAAGAACTGGTCAATGCATTGATGATGATTCCCAATACACCAAAACAGGAAATCATTGATGCCGCCAGTCTTGCCTTAAATCACAAAGTCTGCACCAAAGACATTAAGAAAAGACTGGATGCGATCCTTTCTGGACTGAATCAGAAAAAAGAGCAACCATGATGCAGGTGAACTGCGTTTTTTCCGTCAGAGCTTTTGCATCACCCCTAAAAAGGGAGGAAATTATGAATCCAATCTTTCATCGTCGGTATTTCATGTTCAGGCGTTCCCGTGTATTGCGGAGAAAAATCAGTATTTTTACATTGATAGAACTTCTCACTTGCATTGCCATTATTGCGATTCTTGCCGCTCTGCTTTTTCCTGCATTGAACAAGGCCAGAAATACGGCAATAACCACTGCGTGTCTTTCCAACGTAAAACAGCAGGCACTGGCAACTCAAAACTATATGGGTGATTACGGCTATACTCCTTTTGCATCATGGATCAGTATGGGCTTTACCGGTACCGTGGGGGAATATATTTGTAACAACCGGATCAACTGGTATGCCTATCTTTCTTTAGGAGGGTGCCGCAAGAAAATGTTCTTTTGCCCTGCCTCACGTTCAAATAGTGAGGAGGCAGGCAATTACGCTGCGTATTTCAAAGGGGTGGGACTGGCTGAAAACAGCAGTCGAATCAAATATCCGTCCAGTAGAATGGCTACGTGGGATACAGGAATGAACAGTGGGGCATATAATAACCCACTGTATTACAGCAACAAAAACTATGCCTGGTTCATCCCGGCAACTTCCCGTTACTGCCCCCCAGAAAAGACATCAAAAATCTTAGAAGGCGGTGAGCAGTATAACGTAAAAAAAAGTGACCGGCTTTTTGATTATACCAGAGGCCGTCACGAGCAGAAATGCAATGTTTCGTTTTTGGACGGGCATGCAGAAAATGCACTCTCAAGAAAGGTATTGGACGGGCATGACAACGCTTTATCCGATTTAAGCAAAGAGCCGCAAGGCACATGGCAATAAAGATATTTTCCGTTTATAATTTTCAAGCATGTATTAAGGAATCATGAAAATGCGTCGGATGTTCAGATATTTTATTCCGGTCTTCCTGCTATATTCAGTGAGCTGCAAAGGCATGGCATCGGACTTTCTTTCTTCCCTTTCGGCACGGGTTTCTGCAGATGCGGAAAGGATTCATGGCTGCAAGTATGACTACATACACTATGTGGTAGAGCCTTTGAGCAATATCAAACGGATGCCGTCAATGTATCCAGAAGACGGCAAAGCCGGAGCTCCACTTGTTTTTCTTGCCGCACAGGATGAATATGAAGCTGCATCTTTTCTTCTTTATTCATTCAGGGATGCAGAAAAGGTAGAGTTGATTCCGGAAGCCCTGACAGGGAAAGGCGGTGTCATTCCGGCTTCCTCTCTGGACCTGAAGATTGTCAAACTCTGGTATCAGACCGGCACGGCGTGGCACAGCTATTTTGCAGACTTGACCGGACGGCAGCTGATTCCCGAACTTCTTCTCAATGACGAGGCTCTTGTGGATGCCGACCTTAAAGAGAAGGAGAATTATCTGCGTGTCGGTGGCAAAGACGGCAGGGAACGCCGCCTCTGGATCAGCGCCCCCCCCGGAACGTATGAAAAACTTGACCCGAACCGGGTCCTGGTGGCAGATGCGGATACGTTTCAAAGTTTCCGGCTTCCGAGGAATAAATTCAAGCAGATATGGGTAACTCTTCATGCGCCGCCCGGGATGTCGGGAATCTTTCATGGGGGAATCCGTATCCGAATCAACGGCCGGGATTCCGGTTCCATCCCGGTGACCGCACGGATTCTGCCTTTCCGGCTTCCCACCCCCCGGACGGCGTATGACCTGT
>DXVA01000093.1:4671-13466 GCA_019408975.1 Lentisphaeria bacterium
GTTACAATTCAGTCAATCTTGCCCGTTATGTGAAAGCCAATGGAGGTGATACGTCAAAAGCGGAAAAACGTGTGCGTGCAGAATATGAAAGTTTCCGTCGGCATAATCTGCTTTATCCCCTGATTCCATCCCGGAATGTGCACACGAAAGAGGAAGACGTTCCATTCATTCACCATCAGTTGCGTCTTTACAAAGAAGCTTGCCTGGGAACAGAAGCTCTCTTTGATGCTGTCACCGGTTTTCCTTCTTATACGGATCTGGTTTCGATCAGAAAACTGAATTCAGAAACAGAACTTGCCAAGATGCCGCTTGCGGAAAAATGGATGAAGATCGTAAAGGAAGAAAGCATGTTTGTCCGCAGTATTTTCGGAAAAGATGCCGTGATCTACTGTTTTGGCTGGGATGAGCCCGCGATATGGCTTCTTCGTGCGGAACGCCCATCCTGGAAATTTCTGCATGACAACGGATTGAAAGTGTTCTCCACAGCCAGCCGCAAGCATCTTCTGCACTCCGGGTTCAATGAGGATTTTGTCAATTACGGTGGCCGCATCACAGAAGATGACACACGTATCTGGCATAAGGCTGGCGCAAAAATCACATCTTATGCGGATCCGCATACAGGGATTGAGAATCCGGATTTTGTCCGCCGGACTCATGGCATGTATCCTTATCTTATCAACAGCGACGGCAGCATGAACTACATGGTTTGCGGGAGTGACTGGAACGATTTTCTCGGTTCCGTCAGCAATTTCCGGTCTTTCAACTGGATTTATCCCGGAACTTATCATCCTGTCGAGACCATTCAGTATGAAGCATTCCGCGAAGCTATTGACGATGTTCGTTATGCAACTCTTTTGCGCCAGATTGCCGAAAAGGTTTTGTCGTCTGGAAAAGCAGAATACATTTACAGGGCACGTGCCGCGCTTCTTTATCTGGCACAGCTCAATCCGAACGAATGCGATCTCAATACAGTCAGAATTGAAATGATCCGGTATATTCTTGAACTCCGGAGCTTGAAATAAAGGATTATGAAGATGAAACAAAACAAGATCAGACTGTTTTTTCTTTTTGTATTTTTCACCAGCCTTCCCGCCGTCGGCATTTCCAGTGAAGGGAATCCTGCTGCGCTTGGCAATTCCGCACTGAAAGCAGCTTCGGAAGGAAGACATTCCGAGGCACTGAAATCATTTCAACGCTATTTTGAACTTCCGGAAAAAAATCAGCGTCTGACGGCACGTATTTTTCGGGAAGCGCTACGTTGCGCAATGGAAAACGGCAACAGAAACCTTGCTTTGAAAATGGCGGAATCCATTCCGGTCAAACGTAGACTTGCCGCTGAAGAAGAAGCGCTGGCCTCCATTTTCGCCGCGGCGTTGAAAGGAGTCGATATTCGGAACGAAGATTTGCCGGCTCTCTCGGAGAAACAGCGCAGTAAGGTTTTCCTTGACGTGTCAAACCTGTTTTATCTCGCCGGGGATTATGCAAATGCCAGACGTTACAGCAGAACGGCTCCCGTAAAACCTCCGGTTTATTCCGTGATGACCGTCTGGGAGGCACCCGCCGGCGTTTCTGCATGGAAAAATTCCCTTCTTCGCAAACACATTGTAATGACCAATGATTTTACAGTCTACAATCAGCAAGCCGCGGAATTGCTCATATACGACGTGAATGCGCAGCGTGAAAAAGTGTCTATGCAGACGGATGGTAGATGTCCATTGTCATTCGCAGCAGTCGCAGATATTCACGGACTGTCCCTGTATGCGGAAATGCCGGAGAAACGGGCGGAAGAAGTCGCTGCCGGTCTGCTTTCCGGCGGAATGCTGGAAATGTATCTTCAACCGGGTGAAGGCGAATTCTACTATCAATGGCTTTGGAGTTTTTTCCCGGAAAAAATATCTTTCCAGGACTGGATGTCACTGCATAAACACTACCGCCCGCTGAAAAACGGATTCAGGAAGGAGGCCTTTGCCGGAGACGGGAAAATTTTGCTCTACCAGCACATTCCGTGGGAGGTGCTCTATGATCGTCTTCCGGAAAACGGCACACTATGGACGTTGGGCTTTATTCCCTGGCTGCGTACGGGCAGTTTTACGTGGGGAAGCGGAGGACAGGTCCATGAATTGAATAAGTTCGGCAAACTTAAATTTTCCGAGATGGACAAGATACTTCCAGAAATCAAACGTCACCTCCTGTTTTCTGCATGGGCTTCTTATCAAAAATCTGCTTCTATGCTGAAATCCTTTTGGAGTGACGAGTTCCATGGTGATCTTGTGTTTTACAAACAGGCTCTTGTCCCCTTCTTGGAACGTCTTGATGCTTATGGGAAATCCGTTTCCCCGAAAATGGGCGGATTGGAAGTAGATCACCTGTTCCGGGAAGCTGCTCCGCTGTGGTTTGAAACCCGGTATTATGTAGACGATCTCCGGCGAGATTATCTTCGAGAACGGTTGACAAAGCAATAAGCGGTACCGCAAAGAGATCAGTTTAAAAGTAAAATCAGATATTTGCAGAAAGGAAGTTTTTATGTATAAACGGAAGTTTCACCTGCCGAAATGCGGTATTTATATCGGTTCCGCAATTTATGTATCCTATGCGGACTACACGGTCGGAACCGGAAGACTTTTTACCACATGGGTACCGGAAGATCACGATCCGGAATGGTATCTTGAAAAAACCATATCGGAAAATCAGGGAAATTTAGTCCAGCTTTGGCCGGGTGGAGTCAAACAGCAGTTAAGAGCCGCTGCATGGTGGCGTGGTATGGTCGGAAAAAATATTTCCATCCCTGTTCCTGATTGGAAAAATAAAAAAATGCTACGTCCAGAGGAATGGAATGAGATTGCCGAGAATGACGATCGGCAAGGTGAAGGCATGCTCAGGTTTGTAGAAAAAGCACGGAATATGGGGCTTTATTCCATGCTGATCTATGGTTCGGATATTGTGAATCCGAAATATGCGAAAAGAGTCACCGCTTTCGGTGACTCTTTTCTTGGGCATGATCTTGGAGAGGTGTTCACTTTTCGCTTTGAAGATGAAGACAATGCGACAATTAAAAGCGATGCTGCGGATTTTTCTCTTGCCGTGATTGCGGAAAAGTTCAAAGCGACTGTCCACAAGGTAATTGCCGATGAGAGAAAACGCGGTTATAATTGCATCATGTCCACAGGTGTTTCCTTTGCTGTCGATTATGAGGTCGCAGCAGGACTGGACATTCCCATATTTGAGGATTATGCGGAAAATACTGCATCCGGTCTTTGTCGCGGACTGATGCGGCAATGTGGACTTCCTGCATGGGGAACCCATATGAACCATGAATGGTATGCGTGGCTTCCATACAGTTGCAAATATCGTATGGAGTCTTTTCGTAACGGAATGTATATAAAATATATGTCCGGTTCAAAAATTCTCATCAATGAATGTGGCAACTGGTATCTTCAATCGAATCTTTGCCAAGATTCCCCGATGGTGACAAGTGTACCGAAGTTACAGCCGCCATCTCAAAAGGGAATTGGGCTTGGAAATGATTTCGACTATTCCGCCGATTTTGTGGACGAGGCACGGAAATGTTACCCGGCAATCGGATATGATTCTGCTCCGGCGCAAGAATATCGCCGTATGATCTCGGAGTTTTACGATTATGTCAAGAGAAATGGCACACCTTCCGGACAACCGGAGGCAAAAATCGCTCTGGCAAAAGGGAATCTGGATTTAGGAGCAAGCGCTTCAGGATTCAATCCGAATAATGCCGTCGGAAGCTATGTACTTGCAGACCGAAATCCTGCATGGTTTGCCGGACAGCCGGAACGCGGCTGGGATATCGCATACAATGTATTCTTTCCGCGTCCGAAGATTACTGGAAAATACTACAATCGTTATATTTCCGGAACCCCTTTTGGACCGGTGGACATCGTATCCTTTGCTGTTCCCATGACTGCGGAATTTCTGATAAAGAACTACAAACTCCTCATCTTCACTGGATGGAATACCTGTTCCGAGGAGCAATATCGGATTCTGACCGATTATGTAAAAAATGGGGGGAAACTTTTCATCTCAATTCCTCACCTTTCCATGGATGATACGCGGAATTATACCTCTTACAAAGTTACTGACCTTGTAAGAGGCGGTGATTTCTCAGAGCTATGCGGTGTAAAGATCAAAGGACGCGGAAAACGTTTCCACTGGGCAACGTGCGGAGATGATGTAAAAGAATTTGAGTTCCCGTTTCCCCGCAGATTCGGAATACTGGCAACCTGTCTCGGTGAACTGGAAATCGTAGATACAGTAGAGACTCTTCTGGTCGAAGATGAACGTATGGAGCCACTTATGCTCCGTCACCGATGCGGGAAAGGCGAAGTGTACTTTCTCAACTCTTGGAATTATCCTGGTGCATTCGATCAAGATAAAGGTCCCAGTGCGGAATTGGATTCTCCTGGAATTCTCGGATATGTTCTGCGAATGCTTGCATCAAAGGCACGTGGAACTATTTTTATCACAGATGATGGTGCCATGCCTGGTTATGAGTGTCGGCATATTATGTTCAGCTATTTTCCGGAAGATGACTCTGTTTGTTTAATGAACATTGATTTTGATTCCGAGCACAGTTTCCTGTTGCATCTGCCAGATGAAATGAGACAGATAACATTGGCACCATCCGAGTTCCGACGTTTCAAACTTTGAATCATAGAAAAGTCCAAGAATAAATTCCTAAAAAGTATTTTTCAAGGAGTATTGATATCATGATGTTCCCCAATAATTGTTTCAGGACACAGGCAGGAAATCTGACGATTTTCTTTCATTCCATCGACGGGGGAATGCCCTCCCGGGTGGAATTGTGTGAATATGACAACACTTCGGTTTCGGTTATTACACAACCGTCCCGTTTGGAACTGGAATTGAAGGAAGGACGTATTCTTCACCCGGTCATTCCGTTGGATATGCCTCCTGAAACTTATGAAGCAGACGGAACGCGTTTTGTAGAATTCACCCGTTTAGACTGGGTGGATGAATATGGTCAGACAGAACCGGATTTTCTGCTTTCGCTCCGTCATGAATTCATGGCTGACGGCACCGCTTTCACCACAGCGTTTTTTACAGTGGAACGCAATACTCCTCCGGTCATAAAGCGTTTTGAACTGTCCATACCGCTGGATCTCTCGGATTATGACAATGTAAGGTGGTCGTTAACCATGCGCCCGACATCCTCCGACGGTCCGATTATCCAGTCGTTTTTCCCCGAACGTTATCTGGAACGCGGAGTCACACGCAAACTGGATCATGGCATTTTTCCCATGGCGGGATTCAACGCCGACCGCAAACATGCACCCGGACTGTATGCAGAATTCTTTGTCGAAGGAGACAATGTGCTGGCAGGGCAATCAATGGCCAATGAGTCTTCTATCACATGGCAGAATGGCAGCCCGGTTATGCGCTGGAACTTCCAGAATGCTCCCACTCCGATACGTTCGCTGCCACTGCACTGGCGCAATCGCTGGGGATGGATTATCAAGACACCGCCGATTCAGCGGCATCTGCCGCCCCTGCACATGTATCATTTCTTTGATCTGGGCAAACATTATCCGGATGCCTTACAGCTTGAAGCAATTGCTGATTCCGGCTGCAATCTCCTGATTCTGCATGAGAACTGGAGGCGCGATGTACAAAATGACGGTATTCCTTATGATATGAAAAAATTTCGTGAAGTTGTGGAATTTGCACGCAAACACAATATCCGCATTGCCGTTTATATCCGGGGCAATGAAATTTCAGCGAAAGAAGAAGCCTGCCGATGGTTTCGCCACCTCCTTCAGCCGGATTTTGACGGTTTATATATGGATTATGGCAGTCCCTATGGTGACAAGGAAGCTCCTAATGAGTGTTATCATAACGGACGGCTCTGTTTTCGGCGGCATTATCAGAAATTCAAGGCTCTGCGTGAGACGGTAGGAAAAAACGGGCTGCTCTTCTATCACACCGGAACATCATTCAGCGCATTGGGGGCATCTTTTACAGACGGATATGTCTCCGGCGAAGGTGAGAAGGGCATTATGATCAAGGGACGTGCCGAACATGCTTTTTTCAGTATGGCGAATGCCGCTCTCGGAACAATGTGGACTGCCGCATTCCCGGAATACAGCACACCACGCATGGTTCCCTTCATGGCGGCGACCGGGCAATACCCGCACAATCCGCTGGGAATCCAGTTTGTCGCTTCATCTCTGATTCATCCACCCGAACCAGGCATCAATGATTTGAATTTCAGGGAGTTGTGGAAACTGTGGAGTTGTTTCTCCAAAGAATCGGATGTAATAGTTTACAATGACTATAACAGTAGGAATCAGTTTTCCTGCGACAATGAAAACTGTGGTTTTTATGCTATGGTCTCCGATGATGAAAAACGTTGCTTGCTGATCGTCACAAATTTCAGCAATCAAACAAAAAACTTCCATTTTTCCATTTCTGATAAATTACGCGCCTGCATGAGAAATAAAAAGTGGAAGTTGCTGACATTTGATTCAAAACACATCCCTCAGGAAACGGAATTATCCGAAAGAGATGAATGCACGATTGAACTTGCCGGCTACGGCGTGGCGGGAATTCTCGCGGCAGACAGTATGGTGGCATTGGATGGGATGCTGACGGAATACAGAAAAAATTACCATCAACCCGGATTACAAGGACAAACATGGATTCAAACCGTGGAGCGCCAGAAATCATTACGGCATACACCGCCCAAATGGCGGAATGTCTATCTGACAGTAACCATGCCTTGTTATCAGCCGCTCTCTTTTGAGGATTCCATGATCATTGACTTATATGATGTCAAAATACAGCTGGGTGAAATTTTGCCTGACGGAAAATTTCGGAAGTTGGGATATATAGGCAAACATGGACTCAGTCCTGTTGATATCCCGCAGGAAGAACAACTTTTCCCCGGTGACAGCGCACAAGCGATTGCTTTGCATGAATTGCTTCCACCCGGACATTACCGGCTGGCACTCTATTCCGAACATCTAGGAATGCCTTTTTATTCATTTATTGAGGCGACGCTGGCTTCGGACAGATCCGAAAAAAATGCTTATACGGTTGAGTTCCGCAATGAACTGGAGCTGGATCGCGCCTATTTAACATGGGAAACTCTCATAGTTTGAAAAAGGATATCACAACATGGCAAGTTCCATCATGAATTGGATACTGAAGCTGTTTGGCAATACAAATGAGTGTAATATAGTCGATCATGCGAAAGTATTCAACCACTTGATTATCAATAGAAAAATTTGATAAATTGAACCGCGCCAATGTGGACACCACGGTTCAGGAAAAAGCGGTGCGTTATCCGATCGATGCCCGGCTTTATGACCGAATGCGGGAACGTCTGGTAAAATCAGCCCGCAGAAATGGCGTTGAATTGCGCCAGACCTACGCGAGTCGGCAAAAAAGTTTTGCACAGTCAGAGCGGATATGCGAAAGCCAATCAATTCAAACGGGCGAGAAAATCGACCGGACAGTTGAAAACCTTTCTGGGTCGTGTTGTTCGGGATATTGAGCGAAAAATCACCACTCCTGACGCTGAATTACAACATCTGCTTGAACTTGGCAATCGACTTCTGACGCAGAAACGGACAGATAAACAAAAGTTGTATTCGATTCACGAGCCACAGGCGGAATGCATCGGCAAGGGCAAAGCACATAAGGAATTTGAGTTCGGAACAAAGGTGGGTTTGGTGACAAGCTCCAAGAGTAACTGGATTGTCGGAGCGGAAGCATATCCCGGCAATCCCTATGATGGACATACCTTGAAATCCGCGTTGGAGCAAACTACCAAAATCATTGGCTTTGAACCGGAAATGGCAATTTGTAACTTGGGGTATCACGGTAACAATTACGAAGATAAATGCAATATTCAAGTCGGCAACCGTTTCCGGAAACAAATATTGCGGTCACTTTCCCGCTACTGAAATCGGCGTTCCGCGATTGAACCGGTGATTGGACATTGTAAAAGAGAGCATCGGATGGATTGCAACCAGCTGCGAGGTAAATTGGGCGACGAAGTGAATGTGATCTTCGCTGCCGCCGGATTCAATATCCGAAAACTGATGCGGGCATTTACACTGTTTTTGTGCCAATTTTTCAAGCTCGCATTGATTCGATTGATCTACCAATTGAATCAATGCTACTCGAATGGGTTTGGAAAGGAAAGAACGCGAGAAGAAAAGGTTCTTTCCTACTCGCATCCGGCTTTTGCATAATCGACTACGTCACCGGCGACACGCAGGCAGAACATCTGCTGTCGCTGGAAGGTTGCGAGCTGATCGAGAAACATGCCACCGTCGATGCTCATAACGTCCCCGTCATAACCGATGGGGCCGCTGAATTGTTCAACTAAACAAGAAAGGAGCCGGGGGGGAAACGCTTTTGCGTGTCCCGCCAGGATTGACATCATGTATATTCTTCTCTCCACACCTGCAGCTTTGATACTTCTGGTCTACAGCATTTACAAATGGATCATGCGTCAATCCGACCGTGAGAAAGAGTTCTGGATTGACCAGAAAGTATACGGTCATCCCGCTTCACTCAAATTTTACGCGCTGCTGAAAGCACTTCTGGTCCTGATCGCCGTCGGCGGAATCATGCTGATCATGGTTTCGCTGATATACGGCGGTGTTCCGACCTGGAGGAATTTTTCCAACAGAAAATTTCTCTGGGCGGTTTATGGTGCCGGCTTTTTCATCATCGTGCAGTGTATTTCCCTGGGGCTGATCTGGCTGATCAGGCATGTCGGAAAATTCAACACAGGA
>DXVA01000094.1:0-1494 GCA_019408975.1 Lentisphaeria bacterium
GTCTGCCCGGCGCCGGAAAAGGCAATGACCGTTCATGAAATAGAAAAACAGATCACGCTGGAGGCATAAAGAATGCGGAAATCATGGAACAGGAATCACTTTTTGAACAGAAAAACAGGAGATGATCCCAATGAATAAACTATTGTATCTCGAAGGCGCGTCCGGGATTTCCGGCGACATGGCTGTTGCGGCGCTGCTTGATCTCGGCGGCAGCCGGGAAAAACTCGACGCTGTATTGAAAAGCCTGCGCCTTGAGGGATTTGATTATACGGTATCGCGCCGGAAATCCTGCGGGATCGACGGCTGTGACTTCGATGTGCATCTCCATGAGCATCACCACGAAACAGGGCATCATCACCACACGCACCGGAATCTTGCCGACGTCTATGAAGTCATCGACTGGGGCGATATGAGCCGGCGTGCGCGTGAACTGGCAAAGAAAATCTTCCGGATCGTCGCAGAAGCGGAAGCAGAGGCGCACGGATGCACCGTTGAGGAGGTTCATTTCCACGAAGTCGGAGCGGTCGATTCCATCGTGGACATCGTGGCAGCTTCCGTTCTGGTTGACGATCTCGACATCACGGACTGTATTGTAACCGGACTCACCGAAGGAACCGGATTCGTCCGCTGTCAGCACGGCGAGCTCCCGGTACCCGTCCCGGCGGTATTGAATATCGCCCAGGCGTATTCCATTCCCCTGCGGACAACCGCAATCGCCGGAGAGATGGTGACGCCGACCGGAATTGCAATCGCCGCGGCGCTCCGGACCCGTTCCTCGCTTCCGGGGGAGTATCTGGTCAGCAAGGTCGGCATCGGGCTCGGCAAACGGGACTTCGGGCACGCCAATCTCCTGCGGGCAATGCTGATCGAAGAGAAAGGCGATCCGGAACAGATTTACGTTGTGGAATGCAACATCGACGACTCAACCGGCGAGGCATTCGGCTATGCAATGGAGAAACTTCTGGAAAACGGCGCCAGAGATGTGCATTTTCTGCCGTGTTTCATGAAGAAGAACCGTCCAGCCTATCTATTGAGGGCCGTCGTGACGGAAGCGCTTCTGCCGGAAATCGAAACGATCATTTTTGAAACGACCACAACCATAGGCCTGCGGAAATTCCCCGTGGAACGAACCTGTATGCAGCGCGAAACGGTGGAACTGGCGCTTCCCTTCGGAACAGTGCAGGCGAAAAAATGCGTCTGGAACAATGTGGAGCGCTGTTATCCGGAATATGAAAGCATAAAGCGGCTTTCCGAATCGTCCGGCATTGATTTTCATACGGTTTTCACACAGGCGAAACGAATCGCGGAGGAATGGAATGTCAAAGTATGAGCAACTGAAAGACTATCTGCGGGAACGCACGGCGGGAGGGATTGCGCTCGCATTTTCCGGCGGCGTGGACAGTTCGCTGCTGCTTGCCGTCCTCAAGGAACTCCACGATGAGGCTCCGTTTCCCCTGCTGGCGCTGACATTGCATTCCATTTTCCAGCGTCCGG
>DXVA01000094.1:1504-1914 GCA_019408975.1 Lentisphaeria bacterium
CGGAAAAGCGGGTATCGAACTGAAGCTGTTCGGCTGTGACCCGCTGTCGATTCCGGAGGTAAAATACAATCCGCCGGACCGCTGTTTCTGGTGCAAGCGGTATATCTTTTCGGAGATCAGAGACTTTGCGGCGGCAAGAGGGATCAGAACTGTAATCGACGGCACCAATGCCGACGACCGGAACTCTTACCGCCCCGGGCTGGCGGCATTGGAGGAACTCGGCATTCTGTCACCGCTGGCGGAACTCGGCATTGCAAAGACGGAAGTCCGCCGCATGGCTGCGGAACTTCGTCTGGAATGTGCGGAGAAACCGTCCGTTCCCTGCATGGCGACCCGTTTTGAATACGGTTCCCTTTTGACGGAAGACCTGATACGGAAAGCGATGGACGGTGAAGATCTGATACGGAAGC
>DXVA01000094.1:1924-13431 GCA_019408975.1 Lentisphaeria bacterium
AGCTCGTTCCAGCCGTCCGGGACATCCGGCTCAGGATCCACGCAGGTATCGCCCGGATCGAAGTATCCGGAGAAAATATTGCCGAAACAGCCGCCCGCCACCGGGAAATCGCAGAAGGTCTGAAAAAACTCGGATTTCAATTTGTAACTCTTGATCTGGAAGGCTTCCGTTCCGGAAGCATGGACGGACTCAACAAACATCAATCAAACAAGGAGGCATGATCATGTCACTCGGATTCACGGAAATTCTTCTCATCGCCCTGGTTGTCCTCATCATTTTCGGGGCGAAACGCATCCCGGAACTGGCACGCGCGCTCGGCCGCGCATCCTATGAATTCAAAAAAGCAAAAGCCGCAATCACCGATGAAAGCGGGGAATTCATGGACATTGCAGAAAAAACAGCGGAAAAGAAAGAGAAAAAGGAAATCAAGGAGTAAACCGGCAACCGCCAACGGAAACCGTATCCTGGTAAAACCATCTTTTTGAATGAATCAGGCAAAAGGAGAAAAAATGAACAGACGTGAATTTCTGAAAGGAGCATTGACCCTCGCCGCTCTCGCCCCCGTCACCCGCCTCGCCGCAAAAGCCGGAGTCGATGGAGATAAAACATCGGATGTCCTGGAAGGCAGCCAGGTGACACGCCGGCGTTACAAAAACAGCGCCATGACCGTTCCCCTCCTCGGTTTCGGCTGTATGCGCCTGCCGCAGGTATCCCCGGACAATCCGGGAATCGATTATGCAACGACGAAAAAGATGATCGACCGCGCAATGAAGGCGGGATGCAATTATTTCGATACCGCCTACATGTATCACGACGGAGAAAGCGAACGCTGCCTCGGGGAACTGCTGAAACCCTATTCACGCGACTCTTATTATCTCACGGATAAAATGCCGGTGTGGTTCGCGCGGAACTCCGGGGATATCGAAAAAATCTTCAAGGAACAGCTCGCACGGTGCAAAACCCGCTATTTCGATTTCTACATGCTTCATTCACTTGATACGGCGAACTGGAATCTTGCACAAAAATATAAGGCGTATGAGTTTCTCGCACGTATGAAAAAGGAGGGAAAAATCCGGAAACTCGGCTTCTCCTTCCACGATACCCCCGAAGTGCTTCGGAAAATCGTGGAGGCGCAGGAGTGGGATTTTGCCCAGATTCAGCTCAATTATCTTGATTGGGAACTCTACCGCTCGCGGGAACAGTATGAAATCCTGACGAAAGCCGGCATTCCGGTCATCGTAATGGAACCGCTGCGCGGCGGATCGCTGGCGTCGCTTTCACCGGACGCCACGGAGATTCTCAGGAAAGCCGATCCCCATTCCAGCAACGCCGCCTGGGCGCTCCGTTACGTTGCAAGCCTGCCGAATGTGCTCTGCGTGCTCTCCGGGATGAGCCTGCCTGAACATGTGGAAGACAATCTCAAGACCTTTTCTCCGCTGAAACCGCTCACAGTCAATGAACGGAAGACGCTGGATCAGGCTCTGGCGGCATACCGGAAACGCCTGGCAATCCCCTGCACCGCCTGCCGCTACTGCATGCCATGCCCCGTCGGCGTCGAGATTCCCAAGATATTCGGGCTCTACAATCAGTATAAAATCACCGGGAACAAATGGCTGTTCAGCAATAATTACAACGCAATCCCGGAAGATTCCAGAGCATCCGCCTGTGTCAACTGCGGCAAATGCACAAGACACTGCCCGCAGAAAATTCAAATACCTGCGGAACTGAAAAAGATCGCCGAAGAACTAAAGAGCTGATCCGGCACCTGCCGATGGGAAATATAAACTCAAGGAGAATACATTATGAATAGACGTGAATTCCTGAAAGGGGCGCTGACCGTCGCCGCTCTCGCCCCCATTACGCGCCTCGCCGCAAAAGCCGGGCTTGACGGAGACAAAAGCTCCGACTCGATCAAAGGCGCCCAGGTCACCCGCCGGCGTTACAAGAATACAGCCCAGACCGTTCCCCTCCTCGGTTTCGGCATGATGCGTCTGCCGCGCCTCTCTCCTGAAAAACCCGACATCGACTACGCTACGGCTGAAAAGCAGATCGCCCGGGCAATGGCGGCCGGAGTCAATTACTTCGACACAGCCTATTTCTACCATGACGGACTCAGCGAAAAGTGTGCCGGCGACCTGCTTTCCAAATATCCGCGTGACAGCTATTACCTTGTAAGCAAAATGCCGGTTCGCGCTTTAAGGAAGGAAGCGGACGTGGAGCGTATCTGGAATGAACAGCTCGCCAGATGCAAAGCCGATTATTTCGACTTTTATCTGGTACACAATCTGAACAAGGACCGCTGGGAGGATACAAAACGTTTCCATGTCTATGAATTCCTCCGGCAGAAGCAGAAAGAAGGAAAGATCCGGCGTCTCGGATTCTCTTTCCACGACGAACCGGAGATCCTGAAAACCATTGCGGAGGCGCATCCATGGGATTTCGCCCAGATTCAGCTCAATTATCTTGACTGGACACTCTACCGCTCGCGGGAACAGTATGAAATCCTGACGAAACTCGGCATTCCCGTGGTTATTATGGAACCGCTGCGCGGCGGCGCACTGGCGACATTAAACCCGGAAGCCACAGGTATTTTCAAAAAGGCAAATCCGGATGCAAGTGTCGCTTCATGGGCGCTTCGTTATGCAGCGTCGCTTCCAAACGTGCTCTGCGTATTAAGCGGTATGACACTGACCGAGCATCTCGAAGACAACATCAAGACATTCACAAATTTCAAACCGCTGACCGATACGGAACGCAGGACAGTGGAAGCGGCTCTGGCTGCATACCGGAAATCCGGGGCGGTTCCATGCACGGAATGCCGTTACTGCACCCCCTGTCCCGCAGGAGTGGATATCCCACGTATCTTCGGGCTCTACAATCAATATAAAACCAGCGGAAATTTTTTCCATTTTCAGCTGGTTTATGATAAAATGACCGAAGATGAAAAAGCCTCCGCCTGCATCAACTGCGGAGTCTGCCTGAAAAAATGCCCTCAGAAAATCAATATTCCGGAACAGCTGAAAAAAATTGAAGCCGAGTTCAAACAGCGCTCTGCCGGTCATGCCATGTACTGGACACCAGACAATGAATATCTGGTTTAACAGCCTGGCGCTTGCAGAAGAAAGACAAAAATCGGTTCCGCCTGCAACTGTCGCAGACGGAACCGGTTTTTATTAAAAAAATTGGTTTAATAGTGCGATGCTCTGCATCGCGGTAGTTTATTGGTCCGGCTTTTCGATACCCCGCCGCAAGCAGCGGGGTAGTTCAATTTCAGGACGGGAATCAGACCCCGGCTTTGACGATCAACTCGAAAATCTCCTTTGCTTCGCCTTCCTGCGTATTTTTCTGCCAGAGTTCCTCCAGCCCTTTCCGAATGGCTTCCGTATCCTTGCCGAACTCTTTCTGCGCGGCAAGCAGGGCGCCTTTTGCAAAATTCAACGGCTGAAGCCCCTGGCTCAAAACAAGGCGCATCGTGCCGACGACACGGTCATCCCACGACAGTTTTCTGTGCATGTCGCGGATCACGCGGTCGATGGAGTCGGAAAGATAGACGTTCTGCATCCGGTCGATCAGTCCGTTTGCGTAATTCGCCATGCCGGATTCGGTGAACATCTCGTCCACGCCGGCATATTTCCTGCACAGCGCAACACCCGACTCCTTCAGGAAAGCATCCCGCCCAATCTCCACAAGTTCGGGATGCCCGGAAAGTTCCGACATCTTTTTGAGTCCGATGGAGTCACCGAGGATGCCAAGCAGGAAATGCGTTGCATTGTGTCCGTAAAGTTTTGCAAACTCAAACGGGAAAAGATCCTTCTTGACATACAGGTTCTTCACGGAGCGCGTTTCGATCTGCGGCGCATCGGAAATCAGAATCCAGTTGAACTCCTCCACAAGATGGGCGCGCCCCGCACCGGGACAGAGTTCCGCGAGATTGCGGAGTTTGCATTCTTCGCCGCGCGCCACATCGCTCATTTTGCCGATCACGGTATTCAGATAGTAAGTTTGTGAGAACGGCTCGCCGATTTCCTTTTCCAGTTTTTCCGCGGCATGGTTGTCGTTTTCCGCCGTATAGACAAAACGCAGTGCGTCAGGAGTGCGGCGGAAACCGTCGCGAAGCCATTGCGCCGTAGGTCCGAAGAATTTCACGCTCGGCAGAGCGGTGGCGATTTCCGACGCTTCGGCGGCGGCGGCAATCAGCTTTTCCAGTTCTTCCGGTTTCGCGGGGCTGTAAACCTCAATATTTTTGCAGACTTCGGTATATACCCGGTCCGGAGCCGCAATGTTGATGGTGATGGCGCCGCCGGAACTACGGATCGCCTCTCTCAGCGTGTCATCGACTTCCGCCACCACGATCCTGTCGAAATTCCCCTTCGATGCGCCGGATACAAAGATGCCTGTCTGAATCGGCCCGAGGCCGATACCCAAAAAAGTTTTCATCACATTCTCCCTCTGGTTATGAAGTTTCATCACATTCTGCATCCGGATACTATAATCTTCAGAAAGGGGTTTGCAAACTCACTCCGGAACATTTTTCGCTCAAAGCGGACATATTTATTTGCATATTCCCGGGAAACGGACTATTTTTCACCAGATCGCAGAAAGATTTCAGGGGATAAAATGGCAGAAAAAGAACAGATCAAAATCACATTGAAGCCTAAAGGAGCGAAAATTAAAATCTCCTTGCCGGAGGAGCCGGAGGAAAAACAGCAGGAGACCATGCCGCCGTCTTCCCGTGACATTCCGAAGGAAACCGCGGAAAAAGTCCGTATTTCCCTGCGGCGCAACCCCGCGCCTGCGGAACCGCCGCCCGCAGCGAAAATCGTCCGCGAAGAATCGCCGCCCGCCCCCCGGGAAGAGAAAAAAACAGAGGAACAACTCCGCGAAGATGCCGCGGAAGCCGAGGCTCTATTGAAAATACGCCGGCTGGAGGCAATGGCTCAGGCGGAAACAGGAAGCGGGCTTGAACGGTTCGGACTCACAAAGCGCAAAATCATTTTCATTCTTTTTCTGATCGGTATTTTTGTAACGATTTTCCTTTATGCGACATCCCTGGAAAAAGGCGCAAAGGCTATCGCCGAGGCAAAAAATCCCAAAGGCAGATTCGGCAAGATTCTGCCTCAGAATAATGAACTGTTCAATGAACTGATCAACGATGAACCTCCGGCGCAGCAGAACAACAACCCACCGCCGGAACAGCCGGAAAAAGCCGAAACGGAAAAAGTTCCGGAAATACCGGAGCCACCGCCGAAACCTCCGGAAGAAACGGCATTCGAAACCCTGCGGGAACTGGTAAAAAAGAAAGCGCCGGAAAAAGAAATTACAGCACAGCTCCGCAAATTTCAGAATGAGTTCATGCAATTGGAGAACTTTCACCTGCAAATCATCAACTATCTGCCGGCAACTCCTTATCACGCAGTCTGCCGCAGGGAATACCTGCGCTGGGCGAAAGAAAATCCGGAATCTTATCTCCCGAACCTGATCTGCGGGGCGTATCTGCTGAAAGGCGGCAGGGCTATCCCGTATCTTGAACGCGCCCTTCTTGCGGGGCGGAACCTGAAACTGCCGTATCAGAGGCTGATCGGGGAATATTACGCTCTGGGGCAATTCTCCCGTGCCTCAGCAGTCTGTTCAAATTATCTGCGGATTTTCCCCGACGATGCCGATATGCACGTAAAAAGGGCGCTGATCCGGTTCGACAACAAGGAGCCGGACAAAGAGATTCTGGAGGATTTGAAGCGGGAACTCATTACAGATTGTCCGGCGCTGTCCGAAACCCGGCGTATGGCGAAACTCCTGCTGTATCTGATCCATGCGGGGAACAATGCAGAGGCACGGCAAATGCTCGACGCCGTCGGAAAAGACCCCGCATTGCAGGACGAATGGGCGCTTTATGAGATCATGTATGCGCTCTCCAACAATCAGGAGGCTCCGCCCGAAGCGCTGAAAAGGGAGAATCTGCAAACCGCCCGTATGAAGCTTCTGTATCATGTCTCACGGAAGGAGTTCGACGCGGCAATGCATGTCAATGCCGGGGCGGACAGCACAATCTACCCGGATTTCTGGGATACGTTCGCCTCCTGGTACTGCAGGGACGACGGCTGGAAAGTGAATCTGATGAAGCTGAACGTAAAATTCGGAGACGATCTTTTCCGAAACACCATGCTGCGTCTGTGGCAGGGAAGAATCACTCTGGCGCAGGCGCGGGAAATCATGGAGCATGTCCCACCTCATGAAAAAGGCGTCATGGCGTTCCTGCTTTCTCTTGCGGCGGAGCGGGAGGGAAACAGGATCGCAAAACGGGTATTGGAGCGAACAAGTCAGAAAAGTTTGCATCGGGGTATTTACTCCACGCTGTTTCAGCGTTATATTACCCCATAATCAAAAACTTCAGGAGTTGTAACCATGATGATTGAAAAACTGAAAAAATACGGACAGGATTTTGTCGCATCCAAACTGGAATCTCTCACAGGCGAGGCTCGCGCCAAGCTGGAAAAACAGCTCTCTGAAATTGATTTCGACGAACTGGATGAACTGATCCGCGATTACGTCCTCAAAAAGCCTGTAACGGAAATTCCGTCCGATCTCGCTCCCGCGCCCTTCTTCCCTTTCCCGGCAAAGGATGATGCACAGAAGGAATATTACGAAAAAGCGCGCAAAGAGGGCGAACGTCTGCTTTCCGAGGGAAAAGTCGCCATGCTCGTCGTTGCCGGCGGACAGGGGACAAGACTCGGGTTCGACGGTCCCAAAGGAACCTATCCGATTACTCCGGTCAAGCACAAGACACTGTTCCAGTATTTCGCGGAAACCATCAAACGCGTATCCGAAAAATACGGCAGGCCGCTTCACTGGTTCATCATGACCAGCGAGCTGAATGACAGACGCACACGCGAATTCTTCAAGGAGAACAATTATTTCGGGCTCGGCGAAAAAAACATCACGTTCTTCACACAGGGAACCATGCCCGCCATTTCCTACGAGGGCAAACTCCTGATGGGGGCGGCAGACTCTCTCGCACTTTCCCCGAACGGACACGGCGGCACTCTGCTTGCACTCAAAAAGTCCGGCGCACTGGACGAGATGAAAAAGAACGGCGTCGAATACATCTCCTATTTCCAGGTCGACAATCCGCTGGTGCCGATGGCGGACCCGCTGTTCCTCGGACTGCACAGTCTTGAAAAATCCGAAATCAGCAGCCGGATGCTTCCGAAGACGAATCCTTATGAAAAACTCGGCAACTTCTGCATCTCCGGCGGCAGGCTTCAGATCATTGAATACAGCGATATGCCTGCGGAACTCGCGGAACGCAAGAACCCCGACGGAACACTCGCATTCCTTGCAGGAAGCCCCGCAATCCATGTGATCAGCCGCACCTTCATCGAGGAACTCACGAAGGACGGCAGGCTCAATATGCCGTGGCATCGCGCAGACAAAAAGGTACCGTACATCAGCGAAAGCGGCGAGCTCGTGAAGCCGGAACAGCCGAATGCAGTCAAACTTGAGTCTTTCATCTTCGATGCGCTCCCGCTGGCGAAGCATACCATGGTTCTCGAGGGCTCCAGAAAAGATCACTTTGCACCGACGAAAAATGCGACCGGAGTCGATTCCGCCGAATCCTGCCGCCAGATGCTTTGCGCACGCGATGCGGAACGTCTTGAGCTCGCGGGAAAGAAAGTCCCGCGCAAAACGGACGGCACTCCCGACTGCATCGTGGAAATTTCTCCCGCCGCCGTCTGCGACAATGAAGATGCGGTAAAGATTCTCTCCGGAGACAAATACAAAGCGCCCGACCAGGGAAGCGAGGCCTACTATGAATAAAATCGTGCAGATCAATGTCGATGACATTGTGATCAATCCGGAAGCAATGAGCGAGATGCTGACGGAGTGCCTGAAACGGCGGCGCATGGTCCGCCTTGCCGGAGCCTGTGACATCGGCGGCGTCCTGATCGCTTCTTTCGAGGACTCTCCCGTCCGCATAAAATCAGAATTCGTTTTTGCGCCGTTCACGGACACAAGCTGTGACGGAGTTTCTGCGGAAATCTGTTCCCGCTATAACTCCGGATTCAGTCTCCGCGCCTCATTCCGGAGCGGAGATACCGTATGGGGGCTGTTTGAACGGACCGAATTGAAATAACCGGAGATGATGCCATGAACCAGAAACCAGCGGATGTGTCAGTTGAATATAACGAAAAGAAGGATTTCTGTGAAAAGAGAGGATGCGGAAAAACCTTGACGGACGGCTGCATCAGCGGCTGCGCCTCCTGCTGTTTCTTCTATATCCTGCTGTTGATCTCATTCGTGCTGGGGGTTGTCGGACTCCTGATTCTGCTGGGATGGATCTTCGGCAACATGTTTACGGCGGCAATGCCTTCATGAAAAATTTCCTGCGTGCAAAGGCCGCCCACATCCGGCTCGGAGCAGCAGGAGAACGTGCGGCGGTGCGTATGCTGGAAAATGCCGGTTACGATATTCTTGCCCGTGACTGCCGGATGCGTTCCGGTGAAATCGATATCGTGGCGCGGGACGGTTTGCGTCTTGTGTTCGTTGAAGTCAAGACACGCCGTCTGCGGAAAAATGTGGAGTTTTCTCCCGGAACCAATTTGAGAACCGCGCAGAAAAGGCGCATTTACCGTGCGGCGCTGGCATACATGAAAAAACTCGGCAGTCCGCAGGTACCCTACCGGTTCGATCTGGTGGAGGTGGTCTTTTCGCGTTTCGGGCTCTTTTCCATGCATCACCGGAAGGCAGGTTTCGGCAGAAAAAACATGGAGCGGAAACGCGGAGAAAACGGAACGGCTCCCATCAACTATTTTGACTGAACGGGATGAAAAAATGAACTTTTATGTCCTGATACCCGCATATCGCCCCGACGATAAGCTGCTGCATCTGATGGAATCGCTTCATGCCGCCGGGCTGCGGAATATCCTTGTCGTCAACGACGGCAGCGGCAACGCGCATGAAGCAGTTTTCAGGACAATCAGGGAACGCTGGAGCCATGTCGTGATCCTTTCGCATGATGTCAACCGCGGCAAGGGAGCGGCGCTCAAAAACGGATTCCGGTATCTGCTGGAACACGCCGACGGTATAGACGGCGCCGTAACCGCGGACTCCGATGGACAGCACACGGCGGAAGATATCCTCCGGATCATGGCAGTCATGGAAAAACAGCCCGGCAAACTCATTCTGGGGACACGCACATTTGACGGGACGGTTCCGTGGCGGAGCTGTTTCGGAAACCGCCTGACCAGTTTCCTGATCCGGCGGCTCTACGGACTGAAGATACAGGATACGCAGACCGGACTGCGCGGAATTCCGCTTTCCATGATGCCGCTGTTCCTGGAAATCCCCTGCAATCAATACGAATTTGAACTTGATATGCTGATCCTTGCCGGCTCAAGGCACCTGAATGTCTGCGAGGTGCCTGTCCGCACGATCTATATCGACAA
Organism: Lentisphaeria bacterium; assembly: GCA_019408975.1. GTDB lineage: Bacteria > Verrucomicrobiota > Lentisphaeria > Victivallales > UBA1829 > UBA11452. The sequence continues at coordinate 11,368 of DXVA01000094.1, forward strand.
CAATGCGTCTTCGCATTTCCATCCGTTCAGGGATTCCCTGAAAATCTATTCCGTTCTGTTCCGCAACCTGTTTTCAAAGAGGTAAAAAATGAATCAGCTGAAAATCCATGAAATGTTCACCAGTATTCAGGGCGAATCCACGTACGCCGGACAGCCCTGCTTCTTCATCCGTCTCGCCGGATGCAATCTGCGCTGTTCCTACTGCGATACGCTCAAGGCGCAGACCAGCGACATGGCAAAAGAATTTACCGTGGACGAAGTCGTATCCGAAGCGATGCAGGCGTCTCCCGATCTGATTGAAATCACAGGAGGCGAGCCCATGATGCAGGCGGATGCCGTCTGTATGCTCGCCGAACGCCTGCTGTCGCTGAAACGTTTCCGCATCCTGATGGAAACCAACGGCTCCCGCGACTTATCCTATCTTCCCGATGAGATCGTCCGTATTGTGGATTACAAGACTCCTTCCAGCGGGGAAGCGGAAAAAATGTTCCTGCCGAACTTTGAAAATCTGCGCCCGTTCGATGAAGTGAAGTTCGTGCTCTCCGACCGCGGCGACTATCTTTTCGCGCTGGAAAAGATCCGTGAATTCAATCTGGAACATCAGACAAAAAATATCCTGTTCAGTCCCGCATTCGGCGTAATCGACATCCCGGCGCTCGTCTCCTGGATGCTGGAAGACAAGGTCAAAGCCCGGCTGAATCTCCAGCTCCACAAATATATCTGGGGTCCCGCCAGAGAGGGAGTCTGACGATGACGCATCACTTTTCCTGTTTTTCCGCTCCCGATAAGCCGTATCAGACGGAAAAACTCTTGAAAAACGGATTCCCGGCAGTACCTTATTTCTTTTGAACAAATGAAACAGGGAATCCAATGAAAATCATTTTCTATCTTCTGCCCTGCGTGATGAACATCATCATGGGGCTCTTTTTCTTTATTACGATGCGCCGCCTCGCCATCAGCGGCGCGGACTCTTTTGCCATTTCAGGCACAATGGCTGTATGGGCTTTCATTTATGCGATCGTCTCGGCTCTGCTCGGTGTCGTCCAGAACAAAAAGAACGCCACGAAATTCATCCTGGCAGGCGAAGGCATCCTGATTCTTTCCATGGCTGGATTTCTGATATTTCCAGGTATGGATATGCAGTATGTCTGGCTGTTCGGTTCGGGAATCGGGACCGCAATGTTTTTTGCACCGTTCCAGGTGATCGTAAAAATGCTGGACGGCAATGAAACCGCGCAGGGAACTCTGCCGAAAACCGCGGCAATCTATACTTTTTCATGGAGTTTCGGCTTTGCTTCCGGGCCTTTCATCGCCGCAATGATATGGGGCCTGCTTTCCCCCGAAACAGGATGGCGGACCTGTTATAAGATCAATATTCTGCTGGTTCTTGCCGTAACCTGTGTTGTCTGGTTTCTACATTGTTTCATCCGCAGGAAAAACAAAGCCGGGGAACTTGCTGCCGGGCAGGACCGGAAAACGGCAGCATCGGAATCTGAACTTGCGCGGGAAGAAAAAAAGAAACTTCCCGATCTTGCCGTTCTCGGATGGATCGTTGCAGGAACCGGATTCATCACAATTGCAATGCTCCGCACCCAGATACCCTACCGCTGCGGTCTTCTGGAGATGTCCACGGCGCAACAGGGAATCATTCTGGCGGCTGTAAGTTATGTGCAGGCATTTCTGGCATTGAGCCTCTGGAAAAGCCGGCGCTGGATGTATCACCCGTTCCCGATTGCGCTTGCGGCGCTTTGCGGCATAGCGGCATTGCTGCTTTTCGCTTTCACGGAATCTTATCCCGTCTATGTTTTCGCAGGGCTGCTTTACGGATGTTATTCGGGCGCGTTCTGTTTCTTTTTCGCCTACCATGCACTGGCGAATCCGGAAAAGAGCCACCGTTACGTCGCTGTAAATGAAGTCATCGTCGGGAGCACTTCCGTATTTTCGCCGCTTGCCGCCGGATTGATTGCGGATGCGGCGGAAAACAGCGCCGTCCCTTTTTATATCGGTGCGGCACTGATCGCCGTTGCAATGATCTGCCAGGTTTCCGCCATGTGGCGCTGGCGC
>DXVA01000095.1 GCA_019408975.1 Lentisphaeria bacterium
CTGTTGCGGCAAAAAAAAATGAACTGCCCCGCGATTGCACAACGGAACAGTTCATTTAATCGGAACAGACGCAGCATTACATTTGAAGCGTCATCAGAAACTCGGCATTGGTCTTCATCTTCTTGAGCTTGCCGATGATGAGTTCCATCGCTTCGACAGGCGGAACGCCGTTCATCGCCTTGCGGAGCGTCCAGACTCTCTGGAGTTCCTCCGGATGAAGCAGGAGTTCTTCCTTGCGGGTGCCGCTGCGCTCAATGTTGATCGCGGGATACACGCGGCGGTCCACCAGATGGCGGTCGAGATGCAGTTCCATGTTGCCCGTTCCCTTGAACTCTTCAAAGATCACCTCATCCATGCGGCTTCCGGTATCGATCAGAGCGGTTGCAATGATCGTGAGGCTTCCGTTGCCGTCGATATTGCGGGCGGCGCCGAAGAAACGTTTCGGCTTGTGAAGCGCATTCGCGTCCACACCGCCGGAGAGGATTTTGCCGCTGTGGGGCTGAAGGGTATTGTAGGCGCGCGCCAGGCGCGTGATCGAGTCAAGGAGAATCACGACGTCCTTGCCGTATTCCACAAGACGCTTTGCCTTTTCAATAACCATTTCCGCGACCTGCACATGACGTTCCGGCGGCTCGTCAAAAGTCGAACTGACCACTTCCGCCTTCACGGAGCGTTTCATATCCGTCACTTCCTCGGGGCGCTCATCGATCAGCAGGATGATCAGCGTCACTTCGGGATTGTTCTTCACGATCGCATTCGCCATCTTCTGCATGAGGACCGTCTTACCGGTTCTCGGCGGCGCAACGATCAGCCCGCGCTGCCCCATGCCGATCGGGGAAACCAGATCGACGACACGCATCGAAACCTCGTCCGGATCATTTTCCAGAATCAGGCGTTTGGTCGGGAAATAGGGCGTCAGGTTGCTGAACGGGATGATGTTTTTCTTGCGTTCGGGCGATTCATGGTTGATGGATTCGACCTTGAGCATGGCGAAGAAACGTTCCTTCTCACGCGGCGGACGGATCTGTCCGGCAATGAAGTCACCGGTCTTGACCGAAAAACGGCGGATCTGCGAGGGGCTCAGGTAGATGTCTTCCGAAGAAGGCAGGTAACTGTAAGCGGGGGAACGCAGGAAACCGAAACCGTCCGGCAGGACTTCGAGGAAGCCGCTGCCGTACATGATGCCGTTGCGTTCCGCATTGTTGCGCAGGATTTCAAACACCAGCTTGGATTTTTCAAGGGCTCCGACACCTTCGATCCCCATTTCACGCGCCATATTGCTCAGATCGAGCATGGACATTTCCTGAAGTTCGGTGATATTCAGGCTCGGAGCATTGGGCTTGGATTCCGCCGGCGGATTTGCGGCATCCGCCGCATCGGGCGCCGGTGCGTTGTTCTGGTTCTGCTGTTGCTGATACTCGCTGTAAGTCTGCGGACGCTGATTGTTATTATTGTTGTTATTGTGATAATAACGGCGGTTGTCCTGATAATCGTCGTCGTAATTGTTCCGGCGCTGGTTGTTGTCCTGTCCCGGCTGGAAACGGCGGCGCTGATTGTTGTTCTGGTTGTTGTTATTGTTCCGGCGGTTATTGTAATTGTTATTGTTGTCCGAGTAACGCTGCTGACGGTCGTTATTGTTCATCTGGCGCCGCTGCTGATAATTATTGCCGCCGCGCTGATTGTTGTTCTGGTTGCTGTAATAATCGCGGCGGTAGTCTCCGGAGGAGGTTTCCTGTTCAGCGGCGGTATAAGCATCCTCAATCGCATCGGGGTCCGTCACGGGAGGCGCAGGATCGACATAAGTGGCGGAAATCGGTTCGGGAACCGGAGTATAGGAGTCGTCGGCGTCATCCTCCGGCGGGCCGAAGGAGACCGCCCCGACAGGTTCCGCGGGAACGACCAGCAGGTCGGGCTGGGCATTTTCAAAAAAAGCATCCTGCTCGGAATCGCCGGACTGCTGTTTCCGGCGGGATTCGGAATAGTTTTTCCCGCGGGAGCGGGGCGATGCCGCCGTTTCGCTCTTTTTCACAGAATCCGAAACCGCTTCTGAAGAAGCCGGAGCGGACTGTTCCGCCGGGATGTTTTTTTCTGCGGCTGCGGGAGCCGGAGCGGACTGTTCTGTGGAAGGCATATCTGCCGCTGGCTGCTGTTCTGCCGCATTTGCTGCGGGCGTGTCGCTGTTTTCAGGCTGAACCGAAGCGGTTGCCTTTGCGCGTGTTTTTCTCTCTTTAGGTGTGCTTTTCTCCATAGGGAAGCTCCTGCATGGGTTGAATATTTAGATGATTTAATTTAATTTATTTTATTTTTGAGTTCGGCGCATTGTTCTTCAAGAACGGCGGGCGAAGCATTGTTGATGATGCCGTAATCGGCAAGTTCCAGCTTTTTGTGCGCGGGCAGTTGGGACGCTATCCGCGCCAGAGCATGCTCCCTGGTCCAGCCGCGCGCAAGAAGACGCTCCATCTGGATCTCCGGCGACGACCACACGGCAATGGTCAGTTCCACGCTTTTATCCCATCCGGATTCAAAAAGAAGCGGCGCGTCAATCATCACAAAGGAGGCGCAGTCGCAGCGGTCGATGCCGAGTTCGATTCTGCGCATGATCTCCGGATGCATCAGGGAATTCAGCCATGCTCTCTCACTTTCACAACGGAATACTTTCTGTGCGATCTTCACACGGTCCGGGGTTCCATCCGCCCCGATAAAGTCCCTGCCCCATCTGGCGGCAATCAGCTCTGCAACGGCGCTGTTCTTCTCCGCATAGATCTCATGACATATCCTGTCAGCGTCAAAAACTCTCCACGAAGCAAACGTCTCAAAAATTTTCAATACGGCGGATTTCCCGCAGCCGGGACCGCCCGTCAAACCGTTAATTTCAAAAACAACTCTCCTGAATCACTTTAAAATCATAAAGGACTTCTTATTCCTGACCTTCCCTGAAAATCATAAAAAAAACTTTTTCTTGAAAACAGCAGGGGGATAACACTGTTGAAACACAGTGAAAAGGACAGATAAGGGATCATAATCTCTCAATCGATACTATACTTTAGCATAATTTGCATTATATTCAAGTATCTTTTTATTTTTTTATTGAAAACGAGGCTGAATCTTATGAAAAGAATCGCATGTGAACAGATCGCGGCAGGGAAATGGCTCCTGCTGAATGAACTCACTTATGAAGACCGCAGGGGGAAAATACGAACATGGGAAGCCGCCGCACGGCAGAACTGCGCCGGAGCCGTCGCCATGATCTGTACCCTGAAACCCTCCAACCGGCTGGTCCTCGTACGCCAGTACCGCCCGCCGGTCAACAAATTCACGATCGAATTTCCCGCCGGACTCGTCAACCACGGTGAAAGCCCGGAGGAAACAGCGATCCGCGAGCTCAGGGAAGAAACCGGTTATCGCGGCAAAGTCCTGCGCGTCCTCCCTCCCGCATACAGTTCCCCGGGGCTCACATCCGAGGCAACCAGCATCGTGATCATGGAAGCCGATGAGGCGGAACAGGGAACCCTCCAGACTCAATTCGATGAATCTGAGGATATCGAGACCCTCCTTGTCGGAAAGCATATGCTCGAAGCCTTTCTTCTTGAGGCTGACAAACGCGGAGAAGCCATAGACGGCAAACTGCTTTCCTATGCGGAAGCCATGAGGACGGACTGAAAAAGTCCTTTTTTCCTCATACTGCGCCTTACTGCAACTTTTTTTCCTCCCGAAGGAATCGTTTTTCGGGAAAAAATGCCGTCAGGTTCAAAATAAACTCAAAAAAAACGCGGATTTTTTGATATTTGATTTGCATTTGTTTTCTTGTATGATAATTTTTTATAGCGCAAGATACAGTGAGTATCTAAAAACCAACACAGAAGGGAGCAGCAACATGCAGTTCTACAACGTCAAAAAGAGAAGTAAAGTCGATGTCCCGGAAGCAAAATGCACCAAGGTTGTCTATGAAAGAAAGACAAGCAAGGGCATTCAGAAACGTTATGCTGTCAGAGCAAAAGATGATGACGGCACGAATCTGACGAAGTTTGTTGCCAAGGAAGACTATGAAAAACTGAAATGCAAAGCCGGCAAAGCTTGATTTTCGATTTTCATTGATTTTACTGAAAACCCCGTTTCGGCGGGGTTTTTGTTTTTAAACGGGAACTCCGGCTTTTCCGGGAAATCAGAGAAAAACAGGAGACGCTTCCGGCGAATATTCAGCAGATGGTTTCAAGTTAAACTTCTGTTATATTTTATTAATTCTATGATTCCGGCTCCGATCTTCAGAAACCTGCTTTTTCAATCATAGCATATTAATTATTAATGAGTTACGCCTGTTTTCCGGCATTTCGGATATTTTCTCTGCTCCCCGCAGAGGGAAAACGGCATAGTAACTTTTGCAATCATTTTATTTCAAGGAAGTTCTGACTCAGATTCATCTGCATTGAATTCTTATTTCATTAATAAAATGATTTTTCTTGACATTTTCTGTTTCTGATGTAAATTATAGTATGATGAAATTGTTCCGAATAACCGGATAACAAGAATGAGAGGAGCGTTATGCCATCAAATGCAGAAGTAAATCTAACAAGGCTGGCGAAAACCAGTCTGCCCATGGATTTTGTAAAGCTCCATGAAGGTGAGTGGAACCATCAGGACTGGCTTGTGTTTTGCGCTTCTCTTGAAGAAAAGGGATACACTCCGATTGATCTTGATCAGGTCGGGCTCCTCCTGGAAAAAGCGAAATCGGAATATTGGGAAAACAAGCGCTGAGCGGAAACTCATCGTGTTTTCATGAAACGGAGTATGGATCGTGCCTGAAACAATGCGTCCCGCCGGTGCGCTTTACCTGATTTCCACCCCGATCGGGAATCTGGAGGATATGACTTTCCGCGCAGTGAATACGCTGAAAGAGTGCGATGTCATTTTTGCGGAAGATACACGCAGGACGAAAGTTCTGCTTGCCAGATATGAAATTTCCAAGCGTTTGGAGTCCTATCATTCTTTCAATGAACACGGCAGAACTCCGGAACTGCTTGCCAGGGTCAAAGCGGGAGAAAAAGTCGGTCTTGTGACGGATGCGGGAACACCATGTGTCGCGGACCCGGGTTTCCTGCTGGTACGGGAGGCGGTCAAAGCGGGAATTGAACCGCAGATCATCCCGGGGGTTTCCTCGCTGACTTTTTCCATTGCCGCCAGCGGTCTTCCATCCGATAAATTTGCATTTTACGGTTTCCTTCCGGTCAAAAGCGGCCGCCGTTCCGCAAGAATCGCCGAAATCGCCGGGGAGAATAAAAGTGTCGTGATTTTCGAGTCGCCCTACCGTCTGACGAAACTCATCGGGGAGCTTCATGATGCAGTCGGCCCGGATGCCCATGCAGCCATCATAAGAGAGGCGACAAAGCTTCATGAAGAAGTTCTTCGCGGCACTCTTTCCGAACTTTTAAAAAAATGTGCAAGCCGTTCATGGAAAGGAGAATGCGTTGTCGTTCTCTCCCGCCGGACAACCTCTTACGAGGAAACGCCGGAGCGACTTCCGGGTTAACGGGAAAGGCGGCGTTCTTTTCCTACGTATCGAAGATGCGGGATCGCAGGCATCAGTCTATTTCAGCTCCGACGATGGAACCATGAGTCTTTTTTATGTTTTCGGGATCAGGTAATAATCCTTGAGCATCAGAATCGGCATATAGGACTGCTTGGCATGGCGCAATCCCTCGATTCCCAAATCCTGCTCACGGTTAATGAACTCGCATTTCTCCAGAAGATATTTTGCCGTCCGGTTCGTAATGACCTGTGACGCCCCCTTGCACTCCAGATCGGCTTTCTCGAACTGGACCGTGTAGGAATTACTGTTGATCCGGCTGAATACGGCATAAGCCTTGAGTTCGCCTCCAGCCATCAGCATCAGCCCTTCGAAACCGAGCTCGCAATAATGTTTCAGGGCACGGTTGATCGCTTTGCGTTCATTCTCCACACGGGTGTCGTCAAGATGCTCCAGACGCCAGTGCTCCGTCAGCGAGATCACCGTGCGGAAATCCTCTTTTTCGATTTTTTTAAGTTCAAAGTAATCATAATTGCGTTCAAACTGGGAAATCAGGTTGCGCTTTTTGGAAAGTTTTCCGCCGGGAAGCTCGGCAAGGGATTTCGTCAGGTAAATGTATTCGTCATTTTCGTCTCCCATCGGCACCGCGGTAAAATATTCCTGAAGTTCAGGATGCGTCGCGATATAAGCCGGAGGGACATGGGCGATCGTGCCGGAGAACGATCTTGCGCGCATCCCCTCGGAAACGGCGGCAAGCTCCCTGATGGAAACGGGATCACCGGAACACGGAAAAAGCAGCTCGTCGACAGACGGCATATGCACATAGAAATGCCCGTTGAAAATCTGCCAGACGGTGCCGTAGACATCCGCCCAGATATAGAGATTCGGAAACGTGTATTCACAACTCGGGAAATCCGAAAGCGCCAGATAATGCCTTACTTCATCCATGTCTTCAATTGCAATGGCTTTCATTCTGCCGTAATCGAAGCATAAGTCCGTATTCATAAAAATCCTTTTGTTGAAGTTAGAACCTCATCGGGGTAAATGAGTCCATCTTTTTACCGGAGGTCCTCGCGTAAAAGGCCTCGGTCCCGGGAGCCCCCACACAAAGCACCCAGTCGCATCCCCGCTCTTTCAGGTATGCAGCCAGACGCTCCAATATCTCCCGTCCGATTCCATGCTTGCGATGCTCTTTCAATACCACAAGGTCCAGCATGTAGGCATCGCTGACTCCGTCGGAAAACGCACGCATCATTCCGACGAGCCTGCCGTCCAGGAACGCCGCCGAAACGGCGAAAGAGCCTTTCAGCATCGCGCCGAGCGCCGCCTTGTCGACGGGCTCCGCGATCCATCCTGCCTCCAGATAAAGCGCCGCAACCTCGTCAAGATTGAGGCAGCGCTCCATTCTGAATTCAAAATCTTTCAGTTCCGGCGTATCCATTGAACCACTCACATATTTTTAACGACGGCTTCCGCAAAACCGGAGCAGGAAAGTTCCGTCGCCCCCTCCATGAGCCTTGCGAAGTCGTAAGTCACCTGTTTGGAGGAAATCGCCGTCTCAATCCCCTTGATCACCAGATCAGCCGCCTCGTTCCAGCCGATGTGGCGCAGAAGCATCTCGCCGGAAAGGGCAAGCGACGAAGGATTGACCTTGTCCATGCCTGCATACTTGGGAGCGGTCCCGTGAGTCGCCTCGAAAACCGCCATGCCGGTCATATAGTTGATATTGGCGCCGGGAGCGATTCCGATACCGCCGACGCAAGCCGCAAGCGCATCGGAAACATAATCGCCGTTGAGATTCATCGTGGCGATCACGTCATATTCCGCAGGGCGCGTCAGAATCTGCTGGAGGAATGCGTCGCAGATACAGTCTTTGATCAGGATTTTGCCTTCCGGCGCTTTCCAGTCACATTCGGAAGCGACGGCGACCTTATCCGCGAACTCGCGTTTTGCAAGCTCGTATCCCCAGTCCTTGAATCCGCCTTCGGTAAATTTCATGATGTTGCCCTTGTGGACCAGCGTCACGCTCTTGCGGTTGTTGTCGAGAGCATATTGAATCGCGGCGCGGATCAGACGCTCGCTGCCCTCTCTGGAAACCGGTTTAACGCCGATCGCGCTGGTTTCCGGAAAACGGATCTTCTTCACTCCCATCTCGTTCTGAAGGAAGTCGATGACCTTCTTCGCTTCGGGAGTGCCGGACTGCCATTCGATGCCCGCATAAATATCCTCGGTATTCTCGCGGAACACGACCATATCGGTCAGTTCGGGGTTCTTGACGGGAGACGGAACACCCGCGAAATGACGCACGGGGCGCAGGCAGACATAGAGATCAAGGTTTTGCCGAAGCGCGACGTTCAGCGAGCGGATTCCCTTGCCGACCGGCGTCGTCAGCGGTCCCTTGATGGAAACACGGCAGTCACGGATCGCCTCGACCGTTTCGTCGGGAAGCCATGTGCCTTCACCGTAAATCCGGTTCGCCTTTTCTCCGGCGAACACCTCCATCCATGCGATTCTGCGTTTTCCGCCGTAAGCCTTTTCCACGGCGGAGTTCCAGATGTGCATGCTTGCCCTGGTAATGTCCGGGCCGATGCCGTCGCCTTCGATGTAAGTAATGACCGGCTGGTCGGGAACGTCGAGAACTCCCTCCGATTTCAGCGTGATCTTTTCTCCGGCGGGAACCTTTATTTTGTCATAAGCCATCTTTTCATCAACTCCTCTGCATTTTAAAACTTATGACATAGAATATACATGAGAGTCCGGCTTTTGTCAAAAAATAATAACCGTTTTCAAAAAAATAGTTTACTACGCAGCGCATTATCTTGGGAAAATCCGCCGCACAGACGGTAAACTGTATCGAAAACCGACTGGAAGAAATGGAAAACTGATCTATATTATACTCCAAAAGGAGGATTTCAGTTATGAAACTTGGCAAAAAGAATCTCGCGGCGCAGCTTTACACGATCCGCGAATACACAAAAACCCCGAAAGACATCGCCGAATCCATGAAAAAAATCAAGGCGATCGGCTATGATGCGGTCCAGATTTCCGGGCTCGGCCCCATCGACAACAGGGAGCTTGCAAACATTCTCGACGGAGAGGGGCTTGTCTGCTGTGCGTCACATGATTCCGGCGCTCTGCTTTTCGACAAGACCGATGAAGTCATTGAACGGCTCCATGCCGTAAAATGCCCCTACACGGCGTATCCTTACCCGCATGTCAAATGGACCAGCGAAGAGGACTGTCTCAAGCTGGCGGCGGGGCTCAATGAAGTCGGCGCCAGACTCAAAGCTGCGGGAATCACGCTGTGCTATCACAATCACGCTCTCGAATTTGAAAAATTCAACGGCAGAACCGTGCTGGACATTCTCTATTCCGCTTCGACCGCCGAAAATCTCAAGGGCGAACCGGATACCTACTGGGTTCAGCAGGGCGGAGCAAATCCGGTCACATGGATCAAAAAACTTTCCGGGCGCCTCCCGCTTCTCCATCTGAAGGACAGCGGTTTCCGCGACGGCAAGCAGATCATGACCGAAATCGGCAGCGGCAATCTGGAATGGAAACCCATTCTCGAAGCCGCCGACGAAGCAGGATGCCTCTGGTATATCGTCGAACAGGATGTCTGCCCCGGCTGTCCGTTTGAGTCGCTCAAAATGAGTTATGACTACCTTTCGGAAAACTTTTTCTGATCGGAACGCCGTTTTTCACAAGGGCGGAAAAGCAAAGTCCGAAATGCTTTTCCGCCCTTTTATTTTATGAATAAAATATACCATTCCCTTCTTTTCGCAACAGCAATATTCATAAAAAACACTGAAGATATTCTGCTTCCGATATTGCGTATTCCATGTGGCTGATGTAACTTTCCGGAAACAAAAACTTCAATTAACGGCAAAGGACCGTTTTATGAATAAAAATTCAGTTTTCCTGTATTATACGGAACCCGCAACTTACTGGGAAGGCGCTCTGCCGCTCGGCAGCGGCAGACTCGGCGCAATGGTCTACGGTGGAACGGAACACGAGAAACTTGCCCTGAATGAAGACACTCTCTGGTCAGGGCTTCCAGAACATGCTTACAGCGGGAAAGTGTTTGAAAATCTTCCGGCTGCACGGGAAATGATCCGCGAAAGGCGTTTCACGGAAGCCGATGAGTTCATCAGCAGGAAAATACTGGATCATGATTCGCAAAGCTATCTTCCGGCGGGAAAGCTGAAGTTCGAATTCAAACTGAATGGAACGGTTTCAAATTACATGCGTTCTCTTGATCTGGAAAATGCGCTGGCAGGCACAACCTTCCAATCGGGTGACACCATATTCCGCAGAGATTTTTTCGCGAGTTATCCGGATCAGCTGATCGTGATCCGGTTTTCGGCGGACCGTCCGAATGCCGTTACATTCGATGCGTTTTTTGAATCGGAAATCAGAGGAGCCGCGTCAGGTTCCGATGACTCCATTTACTTCAACGGGGAGTGCCCCGTTCTCAACCGCCGCAACCGGATTGTCTGGCGAAACACGGAGAACCGTCCGGGAATCCGGTACCAGATGCGCCTGAAAGCTCTGCACCAGGACGGAACAGTTTCCGCCGACGGAACGGGAACCCTTCATGTCGCGGAAGCCGAAAGCGTCACGCTCCTGCTTGCAATCCGCAGCGATTTCATCGACTGGAAAACAGTTCCCGGCTCCTCCGGCGCAACTCCCGAAGAAAAATGCCTGCATGATTTCTCCGCTGTTTCCGGCATGGATTTCGAACAACTGTATCAAAGGCACCGGCAGGACTATCAGCCGCTCTTTCACCGCTCCCTTCTGAGTTTTCCGGAGGATGCCGGAGATTCTCTCCCGACAGATCAGCGGCTCAAAGCCTGCGAAACCTCCGAAACCATGCCGCCGAACATGGCGGCTCTGCTGTATCATTTCGGACGCTACCTTATGATCGCTTCCTCGCGCCCCGGCACACAGGCAACCAATCTTCAGGGAATCTGGAATCACCTGCTCATGCCGCCGTGGGGCTCCAATTACACCACGAACATCAATACGGAAATGAACTATTGGCCCGCGGAAAATACAAATCTCGCGGAGTGCGCGGAACCGTTGTTCCGTTTTATCCGCGAATATGCCGAGCAGGGAAAAGAAGCGGCGGAGAAGCTTTATCACTGCAAAGGCTGGTGTCTGCACCACAATGCGGACATCTGGCGTTTCGCATCGCTTGCAACAGGCAGGGCGCAGTGGGGCTTCTGGCCCGTCTGCGGGGCATGGCTTTGCCGCCATCTGTTCGACCATTACCTTTATTCCCGTGATTCCGCTTTCCTGAAAGAATATTACCCGATTCTGCGCGGCTCCGCGGAATTCCTGCTTGATTTTCTCGTGGAGGAGCCGGACGGCACTCTGCTGACCATCCCGTCGACCTCGCCGGAAAACAGTTTCATTGATCCCGCAACAGGCAAACCCGTCTCCGTGGCATCCGGAACACTCATGGATATGACTCTGATCACGGAAAATTTCAAGGAAGTGCTTTTCTGCATCGCCGAACTCGGACTGGACGATCCGATTGAAGAACGGCTCCGCAACGCCCTGCCCCGCCTGAAAAAACCGTGTATCGGCAAAGCGGGACAGCTTCTTGAATTCGGGGAGGATTTTGAGGAAGCGGAACTCCGCCACCGCCATCTCTCCCATCTTTACGGAGTTTATCCGGGAACGGAGTTTACAACGGAACAGAACCGAGAATACTACGATGCCGCAAAAATTTCCCTGGAACGCCGCGGCGATCTCAGCACCGGCTGGGCAATGGGCTGGCGTGTCGCACTGCGGGCGCGTTTCCTTGACGGCGACCGCGCATGCAGCATCATCAAAAACCTTCTGACGGTTGTCGATCCCCGCGAAAACAGGAGCGGCGGCGTTTACATCAATCTTTTCGACGCACACCCGCCGTTTCAGATCGACGGCAATTTCGGAGTCACTGCCGCAATCGGGGAAATGCTTCTGCAAAGTCACCTGACAACAGATGACGGCGTGATGATTCTTCAAATTCTGCCCGCGCTCCCGACGTTCTGGAAAGAAGGTGAAATTTCCGGGCTTCGTGCCCGCGGCGGAATCACTGCCGGTATTCAATGGAAAGAGGGTAAGGCAAAAGTCACTCTTGCCGCCTCGCAGAATCTTTCTTTTCTTCTGGAATACCGCGGTTTGCGTATGCCCGTGAACCTCCTGCGCAATAAACCGGCAGAAATCCGTCTGCCGGAATAAGATGCAGGATCGCATATTTCCTGAAAAAAATCCGCCGGAGGGTTTGACTTTTCCCCAAAAAAGACTTTATTTACCAATGGCTGGAGTTTTTATCCTTAAATTATATTCATAAATCAGGACGGGTGGACTTATGCGGATTTGCTGCGGTTTGAAAAAGGACAGGACTTTTACTCTTGTGGAACTCCTCATCGTGATTGCGATCATCGCAATTCTTGCAGGACTGATGCTTCCGGCGCTGAACAAGGCGCGGGATATGGCGGCGGGAAGCAACTGCATCAACAATCTGAAACAGATCGGACTCATGGCAATCCAATATGCGGACAGTCACGGGGGAACTTATGCGCCGGCGGTCAGTGTGGCGGAATGGAAGGAAGATACCGGCTGGCCGAACAATCTGCGACAGTCCTGCAACGCACAGGCAAAAATATTCCAGTGTTCCAAAGACAACCGGCGGAAATTTTCCTACTCCCTGAACTGTACTCAGGTCTATCTCAGGGAAGGGAAGAACTTCGGTTCATGGTATGACCGGGAATTTTCCAAAGCGCGTATCGCCGCCTCCAGAATCATTCTCTTTGAAGAGGCTCCCACAGAAATGTTCACGGTGGAAGACTGCGATCTCGACACTTATACGCAGGACACCGAAATGGACAAGTTCGACCGCCATACCGGTTTCGGAGTCAGTTTTGCAGACGGACACGTCGAAAAACTGAAGAGATACGACTTCACCAAAGTAACCTACTATACCGACAAAATGTCCAAATGGGTCAATCCGGACGGTTCCGATTCCTGATCAGCTGCCCGCAGTCCGGCGGAATGCGCCGGGGCTCATCCCCGTGGCGGAGTGAATCAGGCGTGCGAAATGCGCCGGATCGGGAAGCCCAGCCTTGCCGGAAATCACATGAACGGGAAGATCGGTATTGCGCAGCAATGAAAGCGCACGCTGTATCCTGACCTGAAGCAGGTATCTGCCGGGGCTCGTATTCATTTTTTCCTTGAAAACCCGAGACAGCGTGGACCGGTGCACGCCCAGCATTTCCGCAATGATGTTGACGTTGACCTGACTCTGCATGTAATGGTCCCGCACAGTTTCAATGAAACGCCTGATCAGCCTCGCTTCGGGAGTCGAGTCGTCATGGGTGCCGCCGATCAGCGCAAGAACCTCCGTGACGATGCCGACCAGACGGCGCAGGCTGATCAGGCTGTTTTCTTTCAGCCCGCGCTCAAATTCCTGGAACAGTTCTTCCGGGCAGCGTCCGGTGTTTTTCAGATGGACCGGATAATCATAGGAACGCATGAAATCTGCGGCGCAAGGCCCGTCGAACGTGAGCCAGCGGAGTTTCCACGGCGCCTCCGTCCCTGCATTTCTCCGGCTGTTTCCCGGCAGGGAATAAAACACATCCCCCGTGCGAACTGTAAACTCATCCCCGCCGTCAATGGAAACTTGTCCGCACCCGGCGGTACACCAGTTGATCTGGACAAATGTCTTTTCCCCGCCGCCGTGGCTCTCGGTATCCCGCATGGAAATGGTCTCGCCGCAGGAACGCGGGAAGAACGGCAGTTTCCAGTCCGGCAGAGTATAGGGATTCGGACGGCTGATGATCCTGTTT
>DXVA01000096.1 GCA_019408975.1 Lentisphaeria bacterium
GAGCAAGAAATATAATATTACGGCAATCGCGAAATTGGCAGGAGTTTCACCTGCGACGGTGTCGCGTGCGCTGAATAATCATCCTTATGTGACGAAAGAAGTGCATGACAAGGTATTCGATGCAGTGCACCGTCTGGGATATCAGCCGCGGATGCCGTCCGATAAAAAACGTCTTGCGATCATTATCGACAACAGAAATATGATTCTGAATTCCTATGCAAACACCATGCTGTTTCATCTGAGCCGCTTTTGCGACAGCCATGACATCCGCGCCGAGATTGTGGGATACTCCAACCTGGAACTCCTGGAGGAAAATTTCCTGAAAGTCGCGATTGTTTTCCAGAATTTTCTGACGGAGCAGGACGCACGGCAATTTCCTCATACGCAATTTATCTGCATCAACAAACAGATCTCCGGGTATGCGTCCGTCTGTTCCGAGGAGGAACAGGGGATCGATACGGCGATGCGTTATCTGGCGGAACGCGGGCATCGGCGGATTGCACTTGTCCTGCCGAATGCAAGCGACAACCGCAGCGTCATACTGCGCCGCGCCGCCTTTTGCAAACGGTCTGCGGAGTCCGGAATTCCGGATGCGGATTCCCTGATTGCCTATATTGACCAGAAACCGGTGGAGGCGGTTGCGCGCGTGGTCCGCACCCAGAATCCGGATGCTTTGCTGATTGCGGGGGAGGATATGTTGTTTCCGACCAATTTTGCCGTGGCGATGCTGGGGTTGTCCGTGCCGGAGGACCTTTCCGTCATCAGCTATGAAAACAATTATGTTTCCGCATATATGGTGCCTCCGCATACCACGGTTGCGCAGAATTTCACCCTGCTTGCGGAACATGCGGTGAATCTGGCATTGGATGCATTGGACGGGCAGGTTATTTCAGACAGGCATATTGAGGTTCCAAACAGTTTCATAGAGCGGGATTCCGTGAAAATACGAATGACAATAAATCAATAAGCAAGGGGAGTTACGGAGAATGAAGCATCAGTTTCGCAGGAACAGGACAGGAGCATCTGAAGGTTTTACATTGATAGAGCTCCTGGTCGTTATAGCGATCATCGCCGTTCTGGCGGGTATGCTGCTGCCTGCGCTGAATCAGGCGCGGCTGAAGGCTTACGACATCAAATGTCTCGGCAACCTGAAACAGCTGGGGATGGCGCATTTGAATTATGCGGATGATAATAACGGCACATTCTGCCCGTCGCTCTTCGGCGGGAACTGGGCATGGTTTGATATCAGCATGAGCCCGTTCATGCAGGGAAAATATGTTCCCCGGAAACTCAGGACGCAGAACGGCAGTCTCTTGGAGTGCAAACGGGTTCCCATTACAGCGAATCCCGCAACAAACAACGAAAAGAACCGGAATCAGTCCGCCTACGCGCTGGTACGTGATCTGGGAAATATGAAAACAATGCCGCGTCCGACAATAAAAGCCATTGTCTGCGACGGACAGGGATACCGGGTGACTTATGAAAACTGGAACGGATATGACGGGACGCTCAACGGGGCGGTTTACCCTGCGCATAACGGCGTCCCTTACATTGCATTTGCCGACGGCCATGCCGGGGCTTTCAAGGGGATGAAACTGATTCCCTCCGTTTCTCAACTTGCCTGTTACAGGGTGTGTTTCTATGGGATTCCGGGCAGTGTTGAGCAGAGCTGGTATAATTATTTCATGAGATATGCAGATAAGAGTTGAAAGAGGAGGACTTCCCATGTCCAAACGTATAGACGCATTCCAGCCGGCGCTTCCGGAAGAATTGCTGATGCAGTATAATTTCTTCGAACTGTATCCGTTCGACGGAGGCGGCAGGTTCATACAGCAGGAGATTGCCGGGTCCGTAGATGACCGCATGATTACGGAAAAAATAATTTCCGGTGGAGCCCTGTCGCCGTTTCATACCAGCGGGACGCTTGATTTCCGGAAATATGAGCAGTGGGACACGATCGAAAAATCCTGCTGGATCAACCGGATGTATTTCATTGTTTCAATGGCGCGGACTGCGGCGCTGAATCATGATTCCGGGCTTGCGGAAACGGTCATAGGGATCGTCCTTGATTTTCACAGGCGGTATCGTCCGCCGTGCGGGAAAGAAGCTGTCGCGGCGCTCAACCGGCGGGTAACGGAATCGCGGGACCGTGATTACAACAGCGGCAATGGAAACGGCGCGACGGAATATCAATGGTATGATTTCCAGCCGGCGGCAAGAATCATCAACGTACTTCATGCCATGTTCTTCCTGCGCGGTTTCCGGGCAATCGACGATGAGAAGTGGAGACAGCTTGATGAGTTTATCCGCAGCAATGCCGATGTCGTTTGCGACGGCGAGGAGCAGCTTGAACTCGCACCGGGCAATCATCAGGCTCTGCGGGGGCTGGCACTGCTTTATGCCGCACGCTATTTCGGGGAAGAACGTTACGCAAAAGCGGGAAACCGCATCTGCAACTATCATGCGGTTCATGACTATCTCCCGGACGGAATGCTCATTGACATGAGTCCTTCATATCACATCTTCGAAGCGTGGATCGGACGCGATGCGCAAATTATCGGAAAACTGAATCGCGAGGCGTCCGCCATGCTTGAACGCGCATTTGAAATCTGTGCCCGCTTCTGCTGTCCCGACGGATTATCCATCGTTCTGAACGATGGATATCCCCTTGATATGCGCGGATTCCTGAAAAGCATCACCTGCAATCCTGAAAAGGCATCACATGATTTTCTCCTGCCGGACTCTCATATCCTGTTCCGGAAATCGGAACACTTCTTTGCTGTACTGGACTCAACGCCGTGCACGGGAAAGTATGCGCATTTCCACGCTGGGAAAAACGCTTTGACTCTCTGGTGCAGCGGGCATCCGTTTCTGATCGACAGCGGATGCTGCGGATATGACGATCCCGATTTCCACCTGTGGTTCAAACAGCCGGAGGCTCACTCCACCCTTCTGGTGAACGGATGTGGAGACAGTATTCTCAAAGGGCGTTACATGTGGGAGAGTTTTCCGGAAAACAACCTTTCCTCCGATGGTTCGGAAATCATGGAACGGTCTTCTGTCCCCGCATGGCGCGATGTCGTCTGGAATCGCTCTGTGAAACTGGACCGCTTCCATGCGCATCTTTATGACAGGGTGTGTGCGGGAACACGGAAAAACTTCGAATTCATCTTTGTCCTTGCACCGGATGTCCGCTGCCGGATCGAAGACACGGAGATTCTGCTCGACAGCGGAGGGACAAAACTGAAGCTCACGTGGCAGGCAAATGTCTCACCAACATGGAAACAGCTTCCCGGAAAGGTTTTCAGGGAGTTCAGGAAACAGGACTCCATCCGTCTTTCCGCTGTTTTTTCCGGTAATGAAATCGAGTTTGCGCTGACAGCAGAGTTCCTGCCGTCTGTATGCTGACCGGGGGTTCGGTAAATCATAAAGCAATGCAAGTCAACTGAATGAGTCAAGAAAATATAAGGAGAATCGGAAAATGAATCGAAGAAAAAGGGGCTTTTTACGGATTGCGTTCCTGACAATGCAAATGAAGTTTCTGCTGGCGGGACTGATATTGAGCAGTATATCGGGACTTTCGGCACAGAATCTTGTCCGCAATCCTGACTTCAACGGCATGAAACCATGGAGTTTGACCAGATGGACTAAGGTTTACGGCAGTATGAATGTCGCAGACCGTAATATGGTTCTGGTGAATGACGACTTGAAACAGACTACGATGGCGCAGCAGAGCATGAAGCTCAAATCCAATACCGGCTATACGCTCTCTTTCCGGATCAAGGGGGAAGATATCCGGACAGACGGTGCAAAGAACTCCGGAGCCTGCATCATGATTCTGCATCAAGGCAAATATGTTTATGAGGGCAGTCCTGTCGGCGCATGGAAAGCGGTTTCGGGCACGTTTGACTGGAAGTCATGCCGTCTGACCTTCAAGACCGGTGAAATTACCGGGTGGTGCAACCTCTATCTTGTTTTGCGCAAGAGCACCGGAACAGTCCGTTTTTCCGATATCCGCCTGGAAGAAACGGCAAAGCCTGCCGCGGCAGGCGGCAGCGTGGCGCTGATTCCTGTATGCTGGCAGAAAGGCGTATGGAATCTTGTTGCAGGAATGCCCGGCAGTATTTTCTGCGATTTACGAACGAAACCGGTAAAAACGAGCAGGTATGAAATCGAGCTTGATCTGCCGGCGGGAATCGAATTGTCTGCTGCTTCTCCCTGGCATCAGTACACGCCGGAGCGTTCCTCGGACCGCATTGCAGCCTTGCCGTCACAGAAAGGAACTGCTTTCCGGACTTATCGCGTTACCCTCAATCCCCGATTCGCTGCAACGCTTCTGCCGGATTCCCTATCATGGTCCAACTATTACCGCTTGTATCTGACGGCGTCAGGAAAAGCCGCAGGCGGCAGTGCTTTTTTCCGTTTCCTGGCAGACGGAAAGATACTGATGCCGGAGCAGAAATTCCGGATCAATGTTCTTCCGCCCGTCGCGTTTCCGAAAGAGAAAATGAAAAAGTTCGGGCTTCATATTTCTTACCTTTACAGCCTGACGGCTCCCCTGCCTGAAATCCGTAATTCCGGTATGGAATACTGGCTGAATCTTGCGGAGAAACCGGAAACTTTCACCGTATTCAGATTCGGAAGCCTGAAACCGGAGATCAGGGAACAGGTATCGCGGAACTTTAAAATTTCATTGTTCGTCGGAGCCCGCTATATTACGCCTCTGGGACGCTTTTCAGATTGGAAAAAGAAGAATGGAATCCGTGTTCCGGAAATGATGCTGGCGGATGGCAGACAGCTGGAATGGGCGTGTCCTTCTTATGCGGCGCAAAAGGGGACACCCTTATGGGAGAACTATGTTTCTGAGCTGATCAGGAAAAAACTGGATGAGCTGCCGCAGGCCGCCCGCATTGTATGGGATATTGAACCGGGAGCGAAAGATTACTGTTTTTGTCCAGTCTGCCGGGAGAATTTTTCCACTTCCATTTCAGCCGGAAAAACACTGTCGGCGGAAGATATTCGCCGGAATCATGCGGCGGAGTGGTTTCGTTTCCGCGTGAAGCAGAATGCGGAGATCATCAGACGTTTTTCCGAGCTCTGCCGCAGGGATTTTCCGGAAAAGGAACTGGCTCTCTGCACAGATCCGCTGCATGTTTCGCCGCCGCATATTCAGGAATGGTGCGGTGTGGATGTCCGTCTGAGCGATGCGGATTACGATTTGTTCATGAATATGCCGTATTATCAGGGCGTGCGCTGGTATGATGATCTGGCATTCAACCGGAAATCGCTGAAGGCACCGGATTATCCGTTGATCGATCCCTCGGAAAATATGGAGATGTTTTACAGCCGCTATACTCCGGAAGGCGTGGTGATGAACATGGTTGCCGCGGCTGCGCTGGGAGCGCGCGGGATCGGGTTCTGGCCTGGAGACAATTTCGACGGGAGGTATCTGCATGCGATTGCCGAAGGCAGTGGAATGATTGCGGAGGGAGAGAAGTATTATTTCGGGGAACGGTGCGACCGGATGGCGGAAGTCAAACCTGAAAATGTGACAGGGATGACGCTGGAAGACCGGGGGCGGACGGCTGTGGTGACTGTGCCGGATTTTACTCCGTATCTGCGTTTCACCGTCCATGAAAAGGATTCTGCGTGGCTGGTTACGGTTTTCAATTATCATCCGTCCCAGGAGCTTCTGGCAAGGATTGCGCTTCCGGGGATTCCGCGTTCTTCTGCCTGGCATGTGTTCAGCCTGAAAGACCGCAAGGCTTATTCTCCGGTGAATCCCGCCGCCGGGTTTCTCGCGGAAATTCCGGCGGGGACTGTCCGCCAGTTTGAGATTGCAAAGACGAAGAGAGCGGGTGCTGGGCGTATTGAATCGGAGGCGTTGGAGAAAAAACTTGCCGATTTCCGTTCCCGGAATTCAGAGACGTCCCGCTTCCGAAACCTCCGTGAAGGAGATCGTGCCGTCGGATGGGGAATTCTGCCGGAAGGAAGCGGCCCGATGCTGAAGTTGTCGGCAGGCTCACGCTCCGTTTATTTTGACCTGAACCGCAAAGCTTCGATTGCAGGGTATTACATTGATGACCTGGAAGATATCCTTTCCGGCGCGGGGAGAGGAGTGATGGATGAATTTAATCTGTATTACCATAAAGGACCGCTGGCGTTTGAACTGAAGGGTGCAGAGATCGTGAAGGGAATCCCGACTGTCAGGCTTGCCGCTGTGGTTCCCGCGTCTGAAAATGCCGATCCGAATTCAACTCTGCCTGCCGGATTGAGAATCGAGAAGACCGTTTCACTGGAAGACGGCGGGAAAACGGTCCGTTCTGTTTATTCCCTGCTGAATCCGGAAGGAAGCGGGCGTGTGATGAAAACGGGATTCCGTTTGAAGAATCATCCGCGTCTCGGCGCCGCGTGGAACAGCGGTAAAGTGCTGAGTTCATTATGGCGGATCGGGATGAAAGGCACGCAGGGATCTGTTGTCTTTCATGGTTCGGAACGTGCGGATAACCTGATTCTTGCCGCCGGAGAAAAAACCGTTCCGGGGGGCATGACGGGAGGCATCCTTCCGAACCGTTATGCTTCCGGGCCTGCGGAACTTGCCGCTTCATTCCGCGATCAGAATGCGAAAATCGGCTTTGAACTTCTGCCGAATGCCGAATGCGCCGGTTTTCTGGTCTGGTGGAGCAACAATGCCGCGTCCACGCTGGAACCTCTGACGAAGGAAAAGACGTTGAAGCCCGGGGAGCGCTGGACGGTTACGTCTTTGATCCGGCTTGGGAAGTGACCATCCCCCCTGATTTCAGGAGACAGGCGGAGAAGAAGACTTCCGTCTGTCTCCTTCATGTCTATTCCGTTCTGCCGCGCAGGGCGAAGAACCAGAACAGAAGCCAGAAAATGACTCCTGCCATACTGATGATCCAGAACAGCAGACCGCCTTTTACCATGACAAGGGGCAATGCGAGAGAAGTGATGATCCCGCCACCCATGAAAGGCTCATGGAAGAGCTGTTTGTAACCGAATGCGGACGCCGCGCAGGTTTTGTTTTCCGGATCGACTGTGCGCAGGAGAAGAAGTCCCGTCGCCGTGACTCCCATCGCCTGTCCGAATTCCGCGATTGCGCGCTCGAACCATGCGATCTTGAAGAGCCTCGGCGCAAGATAGAGCACACCGAAAACATTCCACAGTGTCCCGAACAGAACCAGCAGGAGCAGCGGGAGCCAGTAGGCGGCGACAAAGTCGATGCGGATCGAAGCGACGGCGGAGAGCACCAGAAAATCAAGCGCCGCCCCGGCAAGCCTCTGCATCTGCCCGTGGTCCACGATGATATGCAGTTTCGTGATGCGCAGTACCATCTGAAGAAGGAGCCCGCCGATCATACAGAGCGGAAACAGCGGGAAGCTCGGCAGGATGCGCATGTTGCGGATTCCTTCGGGCGCCACGGTATCCAGCAGAAGCAGCAGCTCCTTGAATCCGTAGCCGATCAGCACCGCAATGCCGATCAGCGCGATGTGCAGCGCCAGAGAATCGACGGAGTCGGAGAAAACGGTCTGTTTGCCCGCCGGCGGCTGTTCCTCCGGCGGATAGACGCCGCGCTGCTCCAGTTTCGACTGTTCCTCGAAACTGCGGATGTTGGTGATGTGCCCGCGCCTTGCCGCCCAGTTGATGAGCCACATGCCGATGACGATGCCGAGGATCATTCCGGCGGTCGCCATGGCGAACCCGAGGTCTTTGCCGGTTTCCCAGTCCAGATGCTCGAAGGTTTCGGTCAGCCCCGCTACGGTGCCGTGCCCGCCCTCGAATCCGATTTCCAGAAGATTGCCGAATTGAATCGGAACCCCGAACAGCGGCAGGAGAACCAGCCCGGTCAGCCCGAGCCCGACCGCATACTGCCCCCACGCAATGATCTGCCCGAAGCAGAGCTGGGGCGCGGTGATGTTCCAGATGCCGCGCAGTTTTGGTGTCGGCGCTCCGAGGAAAAGCGAGGCGAACACGACGTTGATCAGGAAGCCGGGGAGTGCATTCCAGCCCGCGAACCAGTTCGGGGAGAGATGCCGTCCTGCCGTATTGATGAGAAGCAATCCCAGCATTCCGCCGATCACCGAGGCGGGAAGATAGAGCTTCTGAAACAGCGGAATCAGGCTCCGCAGTATTTTACCGAACACAAGCAGCAGACAAAGTCCGCAGAACGACATGACAACAACCATTGTTACCCCCGGTTAATTCAACATCTTGATTTCAAACGGATTCCAGCATCAGATACGAAGCGCGCGGCATTGCGACGCCGATTTTTCCCGTTTCACTTGTTACAACACTGCCGCTTCCTGCGACCGTCTTCCACTGTGATACATGCGTCTGCGGCAGAACGATCTCCGTTTTTTCCGCCTCCGCTCCTGCTTCCCGGTAAAGAATCAGATATGCTTTGCCTGTATCCGCATTGTGCGAGAGCAGTCCTGTGAATGCCTTGCCGTCGGGCTCCTGCCCGACCGGATGGATTTCTCCGGCGAAGATTGCATCGCGGTGCATTTTGTGAATCTCCATGACCGTTCTGATTCCTGCGCGGTCTTCCGGCTTGACTGTGGACGGCGCGAACCAGAGCAGAGGGTTCGCGAACATGGCGATTGCCGCCCAGTAGTCCTGCGGATAGGTCTGCGGCGGGCACCATGGTTTCTGTGCATAGAATTCCGGATTGATGTCTCCTGCATACGGAACCTCGATCTGAAGTTCCTGGGTGCGCATGTATCTGGCGAGTCTCCAGAGAGAGCGCAGAGTCTTTTCCGGATGGTAGCCGACTCCCCACATGTGGCAGACATAACGGTTCTCAAGGAAAATATTGCCGTATTCAAGGAACAGGAAATACCCGGGGCGCTGTCCGTTGGTGGTGTCCAGATTGAAGTAGACTTCGCCGTTTGTTTTCTCCCTGACGTATTCCAGAAGCGAGCGGAGATTTTCTTCCGCTTCGTATGTGCGGATCATGACGGAGTCGATTTTGAATGCGTTGAAACCGTATTCCCTGTGCAGTTCCAGAACACGCTCCGCAAAGGTTTTCCAGTCCTGATATTCACAGTTGCACGACGGCGCCATCCAGAGCCCCGGCAGAATTCCCGCCTCCTTTGCCGCTTTCATGATCGGAGCGAAAGTCCCGTTGAGACGTTCCTGCGAAATTCTCCAGAACTTTTCCGTGATATGCCGGTTTTTAGAACTGAGTTCTGCGAGCGAACCGCCCTCCTGCCATGCGTCGTCGATCTGGTAATGGGTTGCGCCGACTTCCGCCGCCGCTTTCATCTCATTGATCAGGAATGTTTCGGAAACCAGCTGCGGAAAATGCCCGCAGCCCCACGGATTGACCATGACCGAATAAGGTTTGGCGGAAAAACGTTTTTTCAGGAACGCTTTCAGCAACGCGTCCCGTTCCTCGTCCGAATGATAGACCAACAGGTCATGGCGGTACCCGCGGAACGTTTTTCCGGGGCGGATTTCGGACGGATGGATTCCCCAGGAACAGGAATGGATTTCACCGTCTTTGACGCGGAAGTCACAGGTTTCCATGTCACGGCGTTCTCCGCTGGGCGGCGCCTCCTGCAAATAGAGAAATCCCGCGCCGGAACTGTTTTTGCAGAACAGAAGATTTCCGTTCAGGTATTCCTGATCCGCTTTGTGTTCCTGCATCAGTTCGTCGTGATAATCCGTTCTTCCCGCGAAAGAGACCGTCTTTTCCGGCAGGAAACCTGCCGCGCAGAGAATGCTGTCCGCACACGATTCCCGGATGTCGGGACGGTAGAGATCCTGATCCAGATTGCCGCGCGGAGTCCAGTAGAGAATGGGAAGCACTTTCGGGCGGATTGCATTTCGGATGGAAATTGCGGGGAAACCGGGGTAAATGATGTATTCCCGCAGGTATTCGGTTTCGGAAACCTCCTCCCGCATGGAGATTGCAACTTTCACGTGTTCGGAGTCCCTGAAAGACTCCGGCACCTTTTCCGCCGAAATATCGGTGACTGCCCAGGGAATCGCCGGGTCCATCCCCGCCGGATACATCGCGATGAATGCGAGGTCGGCGTCCGCTTTCGCCGGATTTGCGAATTCCATGCCTTGCGCATCTTGCAGTGACACGGTGCGGGGAG
This sequence comes from Lentisphaeria bacterium, assembly GCA_019408975.1. Lineage (GTDB taxonomy): Bacteria > Verrucomicrobiota > Lentisphaeria > Victivallales > UBA1829 > UBA11452. The sequence goes on from DXVA01000096.1 coordinate 10,122, forward strand.
CGCCGGAGGAGAGATCCAGCTCGCGGCGGATTTTACTGTTTGCGATGACCAGAGTCTGCCCGGAAAGGGTGACTTCGATGTCTTGAAAAGAGATCAGTGTTTTCATGATTATTGATTCGACGGTTTCCATTTGCGCTGGCGCGCCGCTTCGTAAAGCAGGAGCGTGGCAGCAGTTGCAACATTCAGCGAGTCCATCTTGCCGAGCACCGGGAACATCGGCGGAATTCATCCGGTAATTATTTTTCCTGATTTGCTTTGTCTACTAGAAAATCTCCTGTTTGAATTTGCATTTATCCGGCAAGTGGTTACTCATTTTCTTTGTCCTCCGTTGTTTCCGGCAGGCTTTTACTCTCCTGCAAGAGACGGTCAAAATCGCTTCGGTACATAAAGTCCTGAATCACCCGGTATTTTTCAAATTCGCTTTCCGCAAATTGTCTTGCCACTTCCGCGGTAACTTTCCCGGCATCCGTCAACAAGTCGGCTTCGTTGAATTGCAGAAAAGCGTCCAGTTTTCCTGCCCAGTCCCGCATCATCATAGGGATATGCCGTTTTGCCTGCCGGATGGCGTAATCAAGGTACATGGTCACGATTTCATTCAGTTCGTCCAATTCCTGATTTTTGAGGTAGTTTTTGGCAACAGAGACATCAGCCTTGACAATTTTTCCTGCCGGAGCATTTTTCCATGTAACCAATCCCATGTTTACGCTTTTATGGCTGGCACGCTCCATAATCAGTTCCGCCGCCGTACTGTGGTGAACGGCATAGTGCATTTTGTTCTGTACCGTGGCAAAAAAGGTTTTGGTGGTGTTGCTGTTCCGGTCATAATCGGCGGAAGTTGCATACAAGTCGGTGATTTTCTGATAAAATCGGCGTTCACTGGCACGGATTTCCTGAATTTCACTGATCAGGTGTTCAAAATAATCATCATCGAAGATTTTACCGTTGATCAGCCGTTCTTTGTCCAGCACATACCCCTGCCTGACAAATGTTTCCAGCACCCGCGTCGCCCATTGGCGGAACTCGGCGGCACGAGAGGAATTTGTACGGTAGCCGACGGCGATAATCGCCGGGAGGCTGTAGAACTGATACTGATAAGTTCTGCCGTTGTCTGCAACTTGTGCAAAAAATGCACAAGTTGAATCTTCCATCAGTTCCCCGGAGTTGTAAATCTTCCTCAAGTGCTTCGTAACCACCGACCTGTCAATGTCGAACAGCTGTCCGATTGCTTTCTGTGTCAGCCAGACATTGTCGTCCTGAACTCGGACTTCGATCGTGTCTCTGCTGTTTCCTTTTGCAAAAACTAGAAAGTCTGCCGTGCTGTTGCGGATTTGCAGAGTTTTACTCATCGGAACACTCCTCATCTTCCAGCACAAGGCGGATGGATAATATTCAGCGCATAGTCGGCTTTTCCGAATTCGCATCGTTCCGGAAGCATTTGCGGGATCTTCTTAACGGGGATATGGTCGGACATCCCGGCATCAAGGGAACGGCAGGCAATTGCCAGATGACAGGAAAGGTCGGGACGTTCCAGCAGGAAACGAGGCTCAACTTCGACAGTCTTTTCTTTGCCGATCCATGTCAGTTCCAGTCTGGTTACCATTGAATTCTCCGTTCGGGATAATTGCTGAAATGAAAATATTCGGAAAAGCATGTAAGTTTCCCGGACGAATCTGTAAAATAGCATTGAAGCGGAGTTTTTTCAAGTATTTCGGAAAGGAAAAATCCATCGAACCGGAAGAAACAGCAAAAAAGCTGCAATTTTACCGGAAAGCCCTCCGCTTCCGGAAATTTCCTATTGATTCGACGGTTTCCATTTGCGCTGGCGCGCCGCTTCGTAAAGCAGGAGCGTGGCAGCAGTTGCAACATTCAGCGAGTCCATCTTGCCGAGCATCGGGATGACCACCTGCACATCGGCGGAGTTCATCCAGTAGTCGGAAAGCCCGTATTGTTCCGCGCCTACCACGATTGCGGTGCCGCAGGTCATGTCGTTTTCCGTATAGACACAGTCCGTGTGAGGTGTCGCGGCAAGTGTCTTGATTCCATGCTTTCGGAGCCATTCCAGCGCCTCCTCGGAGGAGGTTTCCGCCAGCGGCACGGAGAAAATCGCCCCGGTGCTGGCGCGGATCACGTTCGGGTTGAAAATATCCGTCTGGCGGTTGCAGATGATGACGCCGGTGGCTCCGACGGCATCCGCGCTGCGGAGAATGGAACCGAGATTGCCGGGTTTTTCGATGGTTTCCGCCACAAGGTAAAGCCCGTCTTTCCTGACGGGCATGGACTCCAGCCCTTTTTCTTCATTTCCGCGATGGCGATCAGCCCCTCGGGACGGTCACGGTAGGCGAGCTTGATCAGGATTTCTTTCGTCGTTTCATAGATTTCCGCACCGGAATGTTCAATATCTGCAATCAGTTTATTCTCGTTTTCCCCGAGATAGAGTTCGGGGCAGCAGAAACATTCACGGATTCTGATTCCGAGCGCGAGCGCACGGGAGAGTTCGCGGTATCCCTCAAGGATCGTGACACCCTCCCTGTCGCGTTCGCGCCTTTCCCGGAGCGCATAGGCATGTTTGACTTTCGGGTTTTTCGCACTTGTGATCTGTGTGACCATCTTCGCCTCAATGATTTCAAATGGCAGTGAAAGCAAACAGGACAAACAGGACCTGCATCCTGTCTGTCCTGCATTTCTGTAACGTTTTTCAGTTGAAGAAGACTTCGGAGGAGTAAACGCATCCGTTGTCGTCTTCGAGATTCAGATACGCGGCGGTCCAGCCTTCGGGCAGGGTGCCGACCACGGTGCCGTTTTCACGGTTGAGTTTCGCCGGATAGGAACGGAACAGGCAGTCGTTCCAGCATTCCGCGGCGCGCGTTGCCACGAGTTCCGCCGTTTTGATCTTGACGGAGGAGTTCCATTTCGCTCCCAGGCGTTCGCCCTCGTCGTCGAGTTTGATTTTCGTGAAGCCGGGAAATTCCGTGCCGGAAACGGCTGATTTTGCGAATGGAAGAATCTCCGGCACGTTCATGCCCTCATTCTGCCCGTGCAGCATGTTGATGCGGAGCGCACGGTAAGTCTGTTTGGGCGAGAGTTTCGCGGATTTGTTCCAGTTAAAAATGTCGAATGCCGCATC
>DXVA01000097.1:0-8954 GCA_019408975.1 Lentisphaeria bacterium
ACATACTTTGACCATATATCCGGTTCTTTCTTACTTATAATTCTTCAATCTCTACTGTCCGACGACCAATGTGCTGATGCCGTGAGCCGCCCATCGACTGCTGTCCCTGCTGCTGCGGCGGCCGCTGACGCAGATCAGAGTATCGCCATTTTTAATATACCTCATGTCACGCAGGATTCTGGCGACATCATACTCATTCAATTCGTCCTGGTCTTCATAGGGAATGAAAACCGGAACGACGTTATGGTACATCGCCATTCTGGAACAGAGAGGTACGGAATTCGACAACGCGAAAATCGGGCTCCCCGGACGGTATTTCGAGAGCATCTTTGCAGTCTCTCCGGTCTTCGACAGGACGGCGATTCCACGCTCCTTCATATCATGCGACAGGCTCGAAACCGCTTTGCAGAGCGCATTTTCACCGCGGGTCACTTCCGGCAGGTCCATCGATTCCAGAAGGCTCCTGTCATGCCGGAACACTCCCTTTGCGGTCTCGGTTTCCACTACGATTTCCGACATTGCCTTCACCGCCTCCACGGGATATTTCCCCATCGCCGATTCATTCGAGAGCATCACCGCATCGGTGCCGTCCCACACCGCGTTGGCGACATCGCTGACATCCGCACGGGTAGGAAGCGGATTCTCGATCATCGAACTCAGCATTTCCGTGGCGGTAATCGTAATTTTCCCACGCCGGTTCGCCTCATGAATGATCATTTTCTGTGCTGTCGGCACTTTTGCATAAGAGAGCTCGACAGCAAGGTCGCCGCGCGCCACCATTACGCCGTCCACCACCTCAAGAATCGCCCCGATGTTGTCCACAGCCTCCGGCTTCTCGATTTTAGCGATCACCGGAACGCTTCTGCCGATCTTCCGGAACAGATTCTTCAAACGGAATACATCGGCGGGAGTCCTGACGAACGACATGCCGATGTAGTCCACTCCCGCCTCGGCTCCGAAAACGGCATCCGCCTCGTCTTTTTCCGTAAGCGCCGGAAGTGAGATTTTCGTGTAGGGCAGATTGATGCCCTTGCCGCTGAGAATCTCGCCGCCGTTGATGACCCTGCAATAAACGGCATCATGCCTGCGGTCGGTCCTTTCTACCTTGAGAATAATGCGTCCGTCCGCAACCAGAATGATCTTGCCGACCTCGCAGTCTTTGGCGATACACGCATAAGTGGTTGGAAGCCGGAGCCGTTCGGAGTGCTCCGTCCCTCCGGTCAGGATGAGGGTTTCGCCTTTCCTGACTCTGACCGGCTCCTTCAGGCTGCCGACACGAATCTTGGGCCCCTGAAGATCCTGGAGAATTGCGACAGGTTTCCGGAGAGCCGCAGAGATATTGCGGATTTTGCGGATTTTGGCAAGCCGGTCCTCATTGGTCCCGAACGAAGAATTGAGGCGGCACACATTCACGCCGGCGCGGATTATCTTTTCCAGCATCGCCTGAGACTCGCACGCAGGCCCGACCGTTGCAACGATTCTGCATTTTTTCATTCTATCATCCTCCCTGGAAATGAAAAGTTTCAGTAAGATACAGCATAATGCGCTTGAATGAAAGCATTCTTTGCAAAATCTGACACATTTTTCATCAAACGTACTGTATTTTCAGGATTTTGGATTATATTAACTTCGATAAAAAATGCAACCCGAACCGTAAAGGCGAAACGCTATGATCAATTTTGATAAAGATGAACTGTATCCGCTTCTCTTTGAACCTCTTTACAAGGAAGTGATGTGGGGCGGCACCCAGCTTGCATCAAAACTGAACCGCCCGATTCCGAAAGACGGCCCCGCCATCGGGGAGGCATGGGAAATCTGCGACCGCGAAGGATTCTCCTCCCTTGTGGCAAACGGACCGCTTGCCGGCACGTCTCTGCATGAATTGGTCTCCAGTTACGGAAAAGAGTTTGTCGGGCACAGATTCAATGGCGGGCATTTTCCTCTGCTCGTGAAACTGATCGATGCCGGGAAACGCCTTTCGCTTCAGGTTCATCCGAATGAGGAAGCCTGCGCAAAGATCGGCGGAGGAGCGGAACCGAAAACGGAAATGTGGTACGTCATCGCAGCGGAACGCGGTGCAAAGATCATCGCCGGGCTCAGCGGGAAATCCACGCGCCGGCAGTTCGTGGAAAATCTGAATTCCGCGGATATTGAAAAACTTTTACAGGTATTCGACTCCTATCCCGGCGATGCGTATTTCATCAATGCCGGACGGGTCCATGCAATCGGTTCGGGCAATCTTCTACTCGAAATCCAGCAGAACAGCGACACAACCTACCGTATCAGCGACTGGGGCAGAACCGACAGCAGCGGCAAACCCCGTCAGCTTCATATCGAACAGGCAATGGAAAGCATCGATTTCATGGACCGCACCGTTCCGCGCATTACAGGGGCAAGCGATACCACCGACCACAACCGCAAGTATCCGCTGATCAACCGCTGCCCGTTCTTCCGGGTCGATGACCTGAAACTCGTTGAAGACTGGTATGATTCCACCGACTCCACCGCGAGTTTCCACCTCCTGACCGCGATCAACCATCCGGTAAAGGTCGGACGCGACGACAAAATCACCGAGGTGCCGGTCGGTTCCACCTGCCTGCTCCCGGCGTCTTTCGGCAGCTACAACATCATCGTCGAACGCGGCGTAACCAGCACAGTCGTCAGAACAACTCTTTGAGTTTACCACAAGGATTTTCCAAATATGCAGATCAAAGCCATCGACGCATTGCGTCTCAAACTTGCCGAAGCTTTTCCGTCCGCTCAAATTCCGGACGGATGGGCGATCACCCCGGAACAGTGCCCCGAAGGAATGGAGGGCGACATTACCGTAAACTGTTTCCGTTTCGCACGAATCTTCAAAACTGGTCCCGACGCAGTTGCGGAAAAAATTGTCGAACTGCTGAAAAACGATCCCGACGTCAAAGACGCGGTCAAGGTCAAAGCGTTCGTCAACGTGACACTGAATGCGGAAGCGCTTTTCCGTGACACCGCCGCTTCCGTGGACCATATTCTTGCAGAGGCGACACTGCCGGAGACTGCGAGGCGCCGCATCGTGGCGGAGTATTCCGCACCGAATACGAACAAGCCTCAGCATCTTGGGCACGTCCGCAACAATACCCTCGGAATGTCCGTCTGCAAACTGCTGGCGCGCGTCGGGCACGATGTGATTCCGGTCAACCTGATCAACGACCGAGGAATTCACATCTGCAAATCCATGCTTGCCTATCAGCGGTTCGGCAACGGCGACACGCCGGAAAAGTCCGGAATCAAGGGCGATCATTTCGTCGGCAATTACTATGTCAAATACAATATCGCGCTCAAAGACCAGATCAGGGAGCTCCGCGCGGCAAAACCGGAGCTCGCGGACAAATCCGACGACGAGCTTTTCCTTGAAGTCGAAATCGGACGCGCCGCACAGGAAATGCTGCGCAGATGGGAAGCCGGAGACAAGGAGACCGTCGCTCTCTGGAAACTCATGAACTCATGGGTGATCGCCGGTTTCAATGAAACATATAAACGCATGGGCGTTGAATTCAAGAAGACCTACCTGGAAAGCGAAACCTATCTGCTCGGCAAGGATTCCGTAAAGAAAGGGCTGGAACAGGGAATCTTCACCCGCCGGGAAGACGGCGCGGTGATTGTCGATCTCGGCAAGCTCGGGACAAAGGTTCTGCTCCGCAAAGACGGAACCAGCGTCTACATCACGCAGGACATCGGCACGACAATGCTCAAATACAACGACTTCCATCCGGACTCCATGATGTGGGTCGTCGGAGACGAACAGATTCTCCATTTCCAGATGCTGTTTTCAATCCTGAAAAAAATGGGAAACAATTGGGCGGACAATCTTTATCATATGGCATACGGCATGGTCAACCTGCCGACCGGTAAGATGAAGAGCCGGGAGGGAACCGTGGTCGATGCGGACGATCTGTTCGACGAGATGCACGAACTTGCGAAAAAGGCGACTCTGGAACGCGTCGGCGACGATATTCCGGCGGATCTTGAGGAACGTTCCGAGATCATCGGCATGGGTGCGCTCAAGTTCATGCTCCTCAAGTTCAATCCGAAAACAACCATGATGTTCGACCCGCAGGCGTCTCTCAAATTCGAAGGCGACACGGGACCGTATGTCCAGTATGCCTGCGCACGCATCAATTCGATCTCGCGCAAAGCCGCCGACCGCGGGTTCGCATTCGACGCAAAGCCCGACTGGTCGCTGCTGGATTCGGCGGAGGAACGTTCGCTCGCAGTCTGCATGGCGCGCTATCCGGAAGTGTTGAAGCTTGCAGCGGAAAAAATGGACTGTTCTGTCGTCGTCAATTATCTTCTCGATCTTGCAAAGGCATTCAACCGCTTCTATCGGGAAAAACAGGTGCTAAATGCGGACAACAACGCCGTCATCAATGCGCGTCTCGCACTCTGTTATGCGGCGCGCGACATTCTGACGGACGGTTTGGCAACGCTTACAATCCGTGTTCCGGAAGCGATGTAAACTGCAAGAACAAACGAAAAAACTGCTCCGTCTGCATTCCAGGATGTCACGGATGCAGTTTTTTTGTATTCAGCAGCGATTCATACACGGCAAGGTATTCCCCGTACATCCGTTCATTCGTCATGATCTCTTTTCCCTCATAGCGGGGCACGGATAGAGCATCCGCCATTCGTTCCGCAAGCAGAGAGGCGGATTCATGCTCAAAATCACCCCAGAAGGCATATCCGGGAATAAAGGCGCAAAGTTCCGGCAGGGAATCAACCGGATTGCAGAAGACCGGCACGCCGGATGATATCGCTTCCGTCAGGGCAAGCCCGTATCCCTCGTACCGGGATGGCATTACAAAAAGATCGAACATCGCAATCAGGGAAGCCGCATCGTCCCTGTAACCGGGCAGACAGATTTTCAGATTCGGGCACAGGTTCTCCGTGCGACGCACCTGCGCCGCCAGTTTATCCCGTTCCGGGCCGTCTCCGATAATGACAATCCCGACAAGTTCATTCCGGGGAATTCTCCGTGACAATTCCGGCAGAACCCCGAGCAGGAGATCATATCCTTTCTGCCAGTCAAGACGCCCGACCGAACCGATGATTTTGCGGCAGGAGCCAAGCCCCCACTCTTTTTTCAACTGCCGGAGCTGTTCAGGAGGAGCCGGCACGACGCGGTCGGAACCATTGTAAATCACCCGGATTGAATTCTCTTTCAGGCGGCACTGTTTTTCATGGAAACGAGCCGCCGCTTTTGAAACCGCGGTACAGGCTCCGCACCATGAGAACGTGAGTCCGTCGAGCCAGAAGAAAAGCCCTTTGCGGGGACGGCGCTCGGCGATATGGATCGTATTCACCAGCGGTTTCCGTGTCCGCAGATTGACAAAACGGCTCAGAAGATTCGGATGAATCAGATGGGAATGGATCACATCCGGTTTTTCCTCACGGATCACCCGGAAAAGAGACAACAGCCGCCACGGAGCCTTTTTCACCGCGTTCAGGTAAATCACTTTTGCACCGCACGCCGACAATCCTTCGGGTATGGCGCGGCGTCCCGCCGGCGGCTCCGGCATCAGGGAGACCACCGTCACATCATGGGCATGGCACCGCAGTTGGCGCGTCAGCTCCAGCACGACTTTCTCCGCTCCCCCCGGAGCCAGTTCCGTCAGTATCATCAGAAGTTTCATAAAAAGGGCCGTAAGAATGAATTACCCCGATGCAGAGCATACGGGGTAACGGGAAATTTCGCCTGCGCCGACCAACTTGCACAGTTGGAGCACGGCAGGACTGAAAGTCCTGCACGATTATCTTTTTTACGATGCAGAACATCGCACTGCCAAACCAATTTTTTGAATAAAAAATCAGCTCATCAGAAACGGAAGTTCACAAACGGGAAGAAAGGAACCGAAGAATCCTTGATGAAATTCAAAAGCCCGATCTGGAACGACTTGTCCTTTGCGATGTTCACCAGCCCGAACTGGAGCCCCTTTGAAGAATCCGCATAATTGACCAGTGTGCTCGCCTGAAGCCCTTCGATTCTCTTGGCGGAATTGAACAGGGGAGCCGCCTGAACACCGTAGACCTCGTCGCTCATGCTTGCAAAAATGGAGCCCTCCACTCCGGCGACATAGGTTCCGCTCCCGAAACCGATCGGAACGCCGATCTTGACGCCGTAGACATTGAACACATCGGCAGTCTGGGGAACCCCCGGGACAAATGTGAATGAAATGAAATCCCACGGCTGTTCCTCCGCCGTATTCGCGTCCTGGGCAAACACGGGCAGAGCCAGCAGACATGCAAAAATTGCTGTAATGAAAAGTTTCATAATCGGTTCTCCTTATTTTGCAGAGACATTTGCTTTCGGGCAGTTTGCATCCGCGGCAGGCTCGGCTTTCTTGTCCTTGGAGCTGAGGCAGATATTGAAAATCGGCATCACCGGAATCCAGCTGTCGGCGATGATATTGATGCCGCCGAGCTGAATTCCCTCGTCGGAACTGTAATTGACCACACCGCACTGGAAACCTTTGAAGACGCCGGTCACGATATTGACCGCACCGCATTGGAAGCCCTTGAAAATCTTTGTCACGATATTGACTGCGCCGAACTGGAACCCGGCAAGTTCACCGTCCGTCACAGTAACCGCGCCGGTCTGGAACCCTTTGAAATCATCTTCGGCGACAGCGGAAATACCCGCCTGGCAACCTTTGGACGGCTGCGTCGTGAACGCAAGCCCGGCAGCCTGAAATCCTGTCAGACGGTAAACCAGAGCCATTGCCATGGTCGCCTGAATGCCGTAGACATCACCCTGCGCGATTGCAGGCCCGAACCAGGAGGCCTGGCACCCTTCCACATCCTTTGTGCCGCTGTAAAAGAAAGAAGCTTCGACGCCTTTCACCAATCCCCTGCCTCCGGTGGCGGGAATACCGAGCTTCAGCCCGTAAACGGTGGAATTCATGGAACTGTCCGGAATACCGGGCAGGAAAACGAGTTGGAACGGAGTCCAGCTTGTCCCTTTCTGCGCCTTTTCCGCTGTCTTGGCCTGCGGCTGTGCGGGCGCGGCTTTTCCATCCGCGGCAAAGAGTCCGCATACGGAAAGAGCCAGCGCTGCAACGACACTGTTTCTGAGTAGAGTTTTCATGTTGTCTCCTTTATTGATTATTTTTTCAGTTTGCAAATTGAAATTCTGAAAGTAAAAACAGGGAACAGCCATCACGCCCGCCGCTGTCCCGGTCAGTCCTGACCCGGCGAACCGCTTCATGCCCGCAGTTGAAAAGATGTCTCAACATATTCTTCATCCCCGTTGACTCTGTGTTCAAAGAATATTATATTATCTTTAAAATTACATCAAAGAATGGAATCTTCAAGCTGAAAACCGGTTAAAAAAACGGAAATATCTGAAAAACGCGGTGCAAATCCACGGTAAAACCGGGAACGAATGTTCCACAGATTCAAGCGGAAAGAGTATGTTATGACACAAATCATAAAAAAAATCATAAATAAGAAAACGGTCTATCTTGCAGAAGAACACCATCACGTCCTGCTTCCCTGGGCATCCGAACGGGAAAAGCTGGGGATTGCGCCGCATGTACTCACGCTCGACCATCACACGGACACTTTGCCGGAATACACTCATTACGACGAAACACATGAAACACCGCATGAAAAACGGATCGACCGCCGGAAATCCGCCCGGATCGAAACCGCATTAAAGGATCTGCGCCATGACGAACACTTCGATTTCGCAATTCGGAACGACATCATCTCCTCGGCGACGATCTTTTCCCACGTGAACTTCTCACGGGATGTCAATCCCCGGATCACGATCATTCACGATCCGCCTCCCGGCGAAGACAACAAGACACTGGAGCATTATTACAGCCGCGCTCTGGAAACGGAATTCCTGGAAAACAACCTGAAGCGTGCCCCTCTGCCGGAACGTCCTTATATTCTGGATATTGACCTGGATTATTTCAAGGGAGAAAAATCGATTCATCCGCAGGATTCCTCACTTTTTATGGAACTTATTCAAAAATCCGCTGTTATAACAATATCAAGAGAACGGGACTGGGTCCGGCTCCTGAATATGGATTTCGGAAACCGTCTTTTCGATTACTTTGAAGAAGGGATTTTGCAGATGATTTCACGGGGAAGTTGCAAAAACCGCTAAATTTTCTGCTTCCGGGCTGGATTTTTTCCGAAACGGGTATAATTTAATAAATAGAATTGTTTTGCCGGGGTGCGTCTTATATCATCCCCCCCATAGGCGTATCCCCGGCTCTTTTTTTCTTGATCTTCCGCTTGCAAAATCCGTATTTCCGGGATATAGTCCGCACAAAACTCAATTCGGGAAGTGGAATATGACAGCCAGGGAAATATTGTCCGCACAAAAATGTTATTTCGCCGCAGGGAACACGCTTGCAGCAACAGTCAGGAAACAATATCTGAAAAATCTTCTGCAGGAAATCAGAAAACGGGAAAAAGATATCTGCGCCGCGCTCTGCGAGGATCTTCATAAATCGGAATTCGAATCCCGAACCACCGAAACCAGCATCATCCTCGACGAACTTTCCGCGATGATCCGGAAACTTGGTTCCTATGCCCGCCCGCGTAAAGTCGGGGTCTCCTCCCTGAATTTTCCCGCCAAAGGCAGAATTTATCCTGAACCTTACGGCAATGTCCTGATTTTTTCCGCCTGGAACTATCCTTTTCAATTACTGTTTTCTCCGTTCATCGGCGCCATTGCGGCAGGCAACTGCGTAATTCTCAAACCTGCGGAACAGGCTCCGGCAACAGCAAAGATCGCAGCGGAGATCGTTGCGGTGGTGTTTCCTCCTGAATATGCCGCGGTCTGCGGCGGCGGGCACGAAATGACGCAGGAACTGCTTGCGGAGAAATTCGACTATATCTTCTATACAGGCGGTCCTGCCGGGGCAAAATTCATCGCACGCGCGGCGGCGGAACACTTTACTCCG
>DXVA01000097.1:8964-13229 GCA_019408975.1 Lentisphaeria bacterium
CGCTGACTCTTGAACTCGGCGGAAAGAGCCCCTGCATCGTCGACGCGGATGCGAAAATAAATCTTGCGGCAAAACGGATTGTCTGGGGCAAATTCCTCAATGCCGGGCAAACCTGCGTCGCACCGGATTACATCCTTGTTCACAAAGCAGTCAGGAACAAGCTGATTGAGAGGCTGAAACACTGGATACGGGCTTTTTACGGCGATGATCCCAAAGCATCTCCGGATTATCCGCGCATCGTCAACCGTCACCACTGCGAACGCCTTGCGGGATTGATCAACGGTTCGGAAATCCTCTGCGGCGGCAGCGTAGACCTTGAGGCGAAATACATCGAACCGACGCTTCTGATTCCATCCAGTCCCGACGCGCCTGTCATGAGCGAAGAAATCTTCGGCCCCCTGCTCCCGATACTTGAGACCGAATCACTGGACGAGGCAATCATTTTCGTGAACAAGCGTCCGAAACCGTTGGCGCTTTATTACTTCTCGGACGGGCTTCATGAACTCGAAAAACTCCTGAGCCGCACCTCCTCCGGCGGAGTCGCGGTCAATGAAACCATCACCCATCTCATCAATCCGGAGCTTCCTTTCGGCGGCGTCGGAGCCAGCGGGTACGGCGCATACCACGGAAGAAAAACCTTCGAGACCTTTACGCATTACAAGTCCGTCATGATCAAATCGAATCTGATCGACCTGCCGCTGCGTTATCCGCCGAACCTCAACAGAAATCTGAAACTGCTGGATTTCATCAGCAAATAAAAACAGAGGAGAGCAGTTCCTTATGACGACACAGAGAATTTTCTGCATCGGAAGAAATTACGTGGAACATGTCCGCGAACTCGGCAACGAGGAGGGCGATCCCGTCATCTTCATGAAACCCGCCACATCGCTCGTCACGACGGACACAACGGAGCTTCAACTTCCCGCGGACGGCGATCTGGACTATGAAACCGAACTGGTCGTGGAAATCTGCAAAGCGGGAAAAGCGCTCACACTGGAGGAGGCACCCTCGTTCATCGGCGCACTCGGCGTCGGTTTCGACCTGACGCACCGGACCCTTCAGAAATTTCTCTTGAGCCACAACCTGCCGTGGGAACGCTGCAAAGCATTCGACAACAGCGCTCCGCTGGGAGAACTGACTCCATTCGATCCGGCAAAAGACGATCTGTTCCATCTCCGCTTTTCCGGATACGTCAACGGAGAGCTCCGCCAGTCCGGGGACACCGCGCAGATGATCTTCCCGATCGACCGCCTCATCGTCGAGATATCCAGGGACTGGAAGCTTCTCCCCGGCGACCTGATCTTCACCGGCACTCCGAAGGGAATCGGCAGGCTCCATGACGGCGACATTCTCTCCGGCGCCGATCACCGCGGCAACCGCTGTTCCTGGAAATTCGTGAAATAATTCTGCGGCAGGGATGACACGGAATGGAAATCAGAGTTGCGACAGAAGACGATGCGGCGGGGGCGCTGGCGGTATATGCACAGTACATCAATACGCCGGTCACTTTTGAATATGAACTGCCTTCACTTGAAGAGTTTTCGCGCCGTATTTCCAACACATTGGAAAATCATCCCTATCTGGTCTGCATGGAATCGGGAAAACTCTGCGGATATGCCTACGCACATCAACTGAAGGAACGGGAAGCCTATCAATGGAGCGCCGAACTCTCCATCTACCTTGATTCCGCCATGACCTCGCGCGGCATGGGGAAGGCTCTTTATACTCTGCTGATCGAAATCCTGAAACGGCAGGGAATCCGGACGGGTTACGGCTGTGTGACGATGCCGAATCCGCGCAGTGAAAAGCTGCATGAGAAACTGGGGTTCCGGCTGCTCGGGATTTTCCACAATGCGGGATTCAAAAACAATGAGTGGCATGATACGGCATGGTTTGAAAAGAATATTGCCGATTGCAATGTTCCGCCGGAAAAACGAATTCCTTTTTCCCGTCTCGCACCGGAAACGGTCAGCGAAATCATCAAAACCTGCATTTCGAGGGTCAATCTCCCATAATATCAAAGCCGGGCGGAGAAAAACTCCGGCAATCTTAGTTTTTCAATCTTGACTTTTTCCCCGAAGTGAGTATAATAGTAGGGTAATGCAAACAAGGATCGGAACAGTATTTATGGCGGAAAAACTTCCAGGCGGACACGAAACGATACTCCTCGTCGACGATCAGGAAACGGTATGGGATTTTCTGATCGAGGCTCTCCAGAATCTCGGATACTCTGTGATTCTGGCGGAGAACGGCTTGGATGCGGTGGAAATATGCCGGGAGAATCCGGGGCAGATCGACCTTGTCCTGCTGGATATGATCATGCCGAAAATGGGAGGACACAGCACTTTCTACCGGATCAGGGAACTGGACCCGAACATCAAGGTACTGCTCTCCAGCGGCTATGTCGCACCGGACGCGGTCAATGATCTGCTGGCAAACGGCGCGGCGGGTTTTCTCCAGAAACCGCACCGGATCAAAACACTCGCCTATGAACTGCGCCGCATTCTGGACACGCCGGCTCAGGAAAAAACACCCTCTCCGGTTTGAGAAATTGCCGTTTCCCGCTTTATCACAAAAAATTCATGAAGCATCTTTGAAAATCCATTCAGATATGCTATATTAGTTAGATATGCCGTTATTATTTTTGGACAGTGATACAGTTATAAATAAACTAATACTAATAGGGAGTTGAGTCTTGAAATTATTATTGACAGGAATCACCGGACTGGTGGGAGCGTCTTTTGTGACTGCGACACTTCGCAGCAGAGACGACATTCAGATTGTTGCAATCTGCAGAAGCGGACGCGGTCAGACAGCGGAAGAGCGCGTCAAACAGGTTATCGAGGAACAATGTGCATTCGACGGAACTCCCGAACTGGCAGAGAAAATGCTCGGCAAGATCGAAGTCATCAGCGGCGATGTCAAGAATTTCCCCGTTGACGAAATCGTGAAAAAGGGTCCGTATGATGTGTTTTTCCATTGCGCGGCAGATGTCAATCTCGGCAAAGATCCCGAGGGCAAGACTTATGCGACCAATCTCGAAGGCACAAAAAACGCTCTCGAACTGGCACATCTGCTGAAAGTCAAAGCCCTGCACTACGTCAGCACGGCATATGTCGCGGGAAAAACCGACGGCGTCGTCATGGAAGGCTCGCTTCCCGCCACCGACTGGGTCAATTCCTATGAAAGAAGTAAGTTCGAGGCGGAAAAACTCGTTCAGAAATGCGGCATCCCCTATACGATTTACCGTCCGTCCATCATCGTCGGCAGACTTTCCGACGGGCTCATCAGAAAGCCGCTGGCATTCTATCGCATCATGGAATTTCTCGGCAGTGTCAAAAGGCACCACTGTGTCCGGAACCATATCCCGCAGAATGCGCCGATCAAGCTCAGTTTGCGTCTGGAATCCGAAAAGTCGGACAAAATCTATTTTGTGCCGATCGACTATGTCCAGAAAGCGATCTCCACGATTTTCACGCTTCCGGTGGAAAACAAATGCTATCACATCACAGGCGAAAGCCCCGTTTCCACAGATGATATCAATATCGCGGTTTCCGCAGTGCTGAAAGCCGAAGGGCTTCAGGTGCTGAGCCATGTCGAAAATCCCACAAAGGAAGAAAAGATGGTTCAGAGAATGATCGAAGATCTGATGCCTTATTTCGCGTCTCAGATTACATTCGACAACACTCAGGTCAAAGCAGCTCTCGGACCGGAGGCGCTTGCCTGGAAGCTGGATATCGACTTCCTCAAGAAAATGGCGAAATCTTATTATCAGCAGACTTCTCCGGGGCTCGTCGCGGAATAAATTTTCCGCATGATGCTCCTGTTGTCCGGCATACTCTCAACATGCAGAGTATGCCGGGATTCTTTTTCCAACGCCTTTCCTCTTATTGAAAGGAATTCCCGTGCAGAACAGCAGAAACAAATATCAGTTTCAGAATATCGACAACCCGCAGATGGTTTCCCTGGACCATCGTCTGGTATGTCCGCAATGCCATGAAACTCTTTCACGCGCGGATATCGAATCCTATCCGCATTGCCCATTCTGCGATCATGATTTCGGGAGGAACGAAGCACTTGAAGATTTTATTCTGGAACCTCTTGTAGACAACTGGATGCGGCAGCAGCCCGGATTCAAAGCACAGGCGGAAGAAAATCCGTTTCAGCAGATGCTGGACCTCTGAAAATCAATATCCTCAGGAAACAAGAGAGTGGTTAGTGGTTAGTGGTTAGTGGTTAGTGGTTAGTGGTTAGTGGTTAGTGGT
>DXVA01000098.1 GCA_019408975.1 Lentisphaeria bacterium
ACGAAAATTTCATAAGAAAAATTTGCCAAAATGAGGTATTGAGGCGAAATATGGCGGGTATGCTGAAAATCATAGCGGAACGGGCAGGGCTTTCACAGTCCACCGTTTCGCAGATATTGAACAGGAAGGCAAACGACTTCAGTTCCGAAGAGACACGCCGCCGTGTGTTCGCTCTCGCAAGCGAGCTCGGTTACAAGCAGAAGTTCGGTCACAAGCTGCTCCGGGGAGACAAGACACGGACCGTCGGAGTCCTGCTCGGGATGCACAGGATCACGCTCGAGGAGCACATTCAGGCGATGATCATCAGGCTCCTGGACAAGCTGGAAATGAAAGGATACGGCGCATACCTCGTGACGCTCAGCGACAATGAGGAGAAAAATCTCCAGACCATCCGGGATCTCGTCAGCCGCGGCGTGGACTGCTTCATCGCAATCGGCGATCCCGTCGGCGGCAGAAAGGTGGAGCAGGAAATACTGAAAAACAAGAAAACGGTCATCGGCTACGTCACATCCTTCCACCGCAATATCGTGCAGGATCTTTCCGCCTCATGCGCGGAGATCATCCGCTTTTTCCTGCGCGAAGGCAGGTCGAACTTCCGTTTCTTTCTTGGATATCCCGCCAACGGGGAGCGGCTTCAGGGCCTGAAGCAGGTTTTTCCCGAAGTGCCGGAGCAGGAACTCCTGGAACGTTATCATGTGAGTCTCGGCGGACTCATGGAGCATGACGATATCGACACCTTTGCCCAAATCGGTTATGAGAAGACAAAGGAGGCGCTGGAACGGGACCCGTCCATTTCCGCTTTCTTCTATCTTTCCGATTACTTTGCCGTCGGCGGAGTCCAGTGTCTGATGGAGACCGGGCGCAAGGTCGGAACCGACGTCCTTGTCGCCGGATTCAACAACATTCATGCGGTCAGGACCCATTACCTTCCGATCTCCTCGGCGGAACATGCGATCGAGGAGATCACCGAAGGCCTTGTCGGCGAAATGGATAAAACCGGCGATTTGAACCGGATCGTCTACTCGAAAGCAATCATCAGAAAAAATAAGGGAAAGGAATAGAAAATGATACATCACAAAAAGACGGGAAAAACGGAAAAGCCATTGCGGGGTTCCGGAAATTTCACATTGATCGAACTGCTGGTCGTTATAGCGATCATCGCCATCCTTGCCGCCATGCTACTGCCCGCATTGAACAAGGCAAAACTCAAGGCGCATTCCATTTCCTGTATCAGCAATCTGAAAACCATTGGAACTTTTTCGCAGTTTTACGGCAATGACTACAATGATTATATCGTCCCCTCAAGCCTTAAATCGACAAAAGAAGGAATCACCCTGCCGGCATCAAGCGATGTTTTCGGGGACGGTAATGGGAATAAAAGTGCTTATTATATGGTTTTCAATGCCCTGGGATATACAAAATTTTATAGGCGCGGAGGTCCGGACGCAGTCACGAACGGAGCCAAAATCTTTTTCTGTCCTGCCATGAATCTAAACAAATCCATGTTCTCTCTCATGTACTGGGGCGCCACCAGCTACTGCGTCAGCAGTGCCGTACTTCATAAAAGTCCGTGGTATTTCGGTGAATCAGAATCCAATAAGAACTGGTTCCGCTTCGCAGACGTCAAATCCGCCAGCAAAAAATGGTATATCAGCGACGGGGCAAGCACAAAGGAATATACTTCATCCGGTTTTCTCATGATCCCGAACAGTTACAATCCCGGAGACGGAACAAGCGTTCCCCATGACTGGCACAGAGGCAGCGTAAACATGCTCCATGTCGGCGGAAACGTATCTTCCTACCGGGCACAGTATGCCTATGGAAATAAACTGTATTACCTTGCAACAACACAAAACATCCGCTATGACCGGTAACATTGAAACGGGAAATCCTATGAGAAAAATACTTTTCTGCGCCACTCTGTTCCTCGTTACCCTCATCGCCGCCGGGACACAACCGGAACTGCAATGGGATTTCCGGAAGGGAACCCAAAAGGGTAAAACATGGTCTTTCCCAAGCACGGATTCCAAACGGAAGGGAACCGTCACCTGCAATGATTATCTGTCCGGAGGCGGCATCAACGGAGGCGGTGCTCTGGTCTGCGGGCCGGGAAAAGCACACCGTGCCTACTTCGGCAAACTCTCGAACTCCTCTGCGGCGATTGAAATCACATTCAAGCTGAATGCGCCGCCGTCGCGGAAAATGACGCTGTTTTCCTATCAGGAAAACACATGGGGGCGCGCCTATTTCGGAATCTATCTCACGCCCGACTCCCGTTTCGGGATTCTTTTCAACATCGACAACAGACAGGAAAAGAAAAAATTCTCGCTTGAAACCGCTCCCGCAGTACTTCAGGCAGGCAGTTTTCATACCCTGCGCGCAACGATGACTTCCGGCGGAATGGCACGAATCTATCTGGACGGCAGACTGCTGAAAGAGGATAACGGCGCAATGAGTTTCTCCGATTTCACTGCGCCGCCGGTGGACGCCTATCATCCGTTTGCGACACTCGGCCATTCCTATTGGGGCTGCAACGTCGGAGAACCGTTCGACGGTCTCGTTGCAGGCTTGAAGATTACGGATTTGCCAGCGGAAATATCAGCGGAGGAAAATGCGCAGGAAGACAATTCATCCTCACGGGCGGATGCCAATCTCCTGCTGAAAAAGACAGACACAAGTCCCGTAATCGACGGCAGGCTCAATGATTCCTGCTGGCAATCGGCGGAATGGACCGCCCCCTTTCTTGTGCTCGGCGCAATGAGCCAGAGCATCAACGGGTTGTGGGAAACAGCCGACTCCAAGTTTCAGAAAACGGCGTCCACCGCGGCAATGCTTTACTCCGGCGATACGCTTTATGCCGCAGTCCGTTCTCCATATCCTGCGGGAATGGCGCCGCGCGCAAAACAGAAAACCGGCGAGAATGTCTGGCTGGACGACTGTGTGGAATTCTTCCTGCGCCCCGAAAACAGCGACGCCTACTATCAGCTTCTCATCAATGCAAACGGCGCGTGGCAGGGCTTGAAACATTTTTCCAACGGGAAGAGCGAGGCATGGACGTCGGCAGGAGTGAAAATCGCGGCATCCCGCTCTGCCAGTGCATTCGACATTGAACTTGCGCTTCCGCTTGCCGCTCTCGGAAAAACAGCTCCGGCACGGGGAAGCGTCTGGACCGGCAACTTTGCGAGGGAAGGCGCGACCTGCGGCGGGCTCAGCAGCTGGGCGCCGGTCGGAACCAGCTTCCTCGCGCCGGACCGTTTCGGCAAATTCGTCTTCGGAAGCAGGAAAGACTACTTCTCAAATCTGGCAAAACCTCTGGAAGCGGAGCTGAAAACGCTCCCGAAACCAAGCCGAGCGGCGGAAAACGCTCTTGCGAAATTCAGACAGGATGCCCGGGCAAAGGGAGAATCGCCCAAAAACTGGACGATGCTTCACAACCGGCTCGGAATGGTCGCCAACATGGTGATCCAGGCGGTCAACCGCGGAAAGACACATTTTGTCTGGCAGGATGACATCTGGGCGAATTTCGGTCCGGACCGCAAGATTCCGTTCGGCACAAGGGAGCTGAATGCGTTGAATCTGGAAGCAGCCAAAGGCGCGCGCGCAATCACGGCATTTCTCGTCACCAATCTTTCCTCCCGCGCCCTGATGACAAACCTGTCCTTCAGCGCGGACAAAACTTCAAAAAATCTTGAACCGCTGGTGCGTTTCCGCGAAACGGCATTCATCGAACTCCACGGAGGAGCCATGATTCCCGATCCGCTTTTCAATCTGCCGCTCGGCAGTATGCTCCGCGTGGCGCCCGGCAATTCCGGAATGGTATGGCTGGATATTGATACTTCGGCGCTGAAGCCGGGAAGTTATACGGGGACAGTCCGCCTCTACCCCTCATTCAGCGGTTTTGAGACAAAAGAGATCAGACTGAATCTGCGGGTCAGCCCGGTCGATATCTCGAAAGTATTTGTGCGCAACTGGACCTATGCGGTCCGTGATCCGTGGCACATACGCGCACTGAAGGAGTACGGTTTCAACTGCGTGATTCCGATTCCGCACCATTATTACCCCGAGTATGATGCAAACGGAAAAGCGGTTTTCCCGCGTCTTGAGGAAATGATTCAGGCGTTGAAGGACAACGGGGTGCCGCAGAAAGAGATGTTCCTCCTATTCTATCCGGAATTCTCTCTCTGGTCGCCAATCAGGCTTGATGACGGGACATGGGTCAACTTCATGCAGCCGAAATGGCAGGCGGAACTGGCAAAGCGCCTGCGCCTTCTGCGCGACTGGCTCAGGGAAAAGGGATTCGGATATGAACAGTATGCGTTCTACCCGACCGACGAACCGCACGGAGATCCGGAAAATCCCGGAGACAAGGCTCATTTCGCCTTCGCCGGGGGAAAGTTCATCAAGAGCATCGACCCGAACTTCCGCCTGTTCGCAAACCCCTACAAACTGGATGACGGACGCCAGCAGCGCTACTTTGAACTCTTCGACATTCTGGAACCGTTCTATCCGCAGATGAACCGGAAACTCATTGATGAATACCGGAACAGCGGACGCGAAATCTGGACCTATTCCATCTTCGAAAAGAGTGTTCAGGCACAGCGGTACCGTCACCTGTTCTGGGAAAATCTGGATGCGGGATTCCTGGGGCCGGCAACCTTCTACGATCTCTTCGCCATGAGCGGCGATGCATTCAACTCCTACGACTCCGCACCCGGAAGCAAGGTCATTGCGGACTACGGTACAATCTATGAAAACAGACGGCTGAAGCAACTGGCTCCATCCCGCCGCCAGGAGGCATGGTATCAGGGGCTTGTCGAGTTCAAGCTGGCGAAATTCTGCCGGGAAAAGATCGAAAAGCGGAAGCAAGACGGGAAAGATGTCTCCGCCGAAGAAAAAGAACTCTCGCAGATCATCCGGGAAGGATTCAGTTCAGGCGGAAACATGGATGCCGCCGCCGGGAAACTGCTGAAACTTGCAGAACGCCTGAATGACTGATTCTCCCGTCAGCCGCGGCAAAGCGGGGAACGGAACGAGTTCCCCGCAGTCATTTCCCAACACTTAAATCTCGCCGTTGCCGCCATAGGCGTTCAGGTTGGAAATCATCTCCTGAACCGCATGTTTGAGCCCGGTGAAAATTGCGCGGCAGATGATGCTGTAACCGATGTTCAGCTCATGAAGATGCGGGACTTTCAGCATCAGCTGGATATTCTCATAATCAATGCCGTGTCCGGCGTTGACCGTCAAACCGAGGCTGTGAGCGAATTCCGCGCCTTTGATCAGGCGTTCCAGCTCCTTTTTCTGCGCTTCGCCGACGGCGTTGGCAAAGGCTCCGGTGTGCAGCTCAATGCAGTCCGCGCCGGATGCTTTCGCGGCTTCGATCTGCGCTTCGACGGGATCAATGAAGATGCTGACCGTGATCCCCGCGTCCTTCAATGTTTTGACCGCACCGGTAAGTTTCGGCAGAGACCCGGCGGCATCAAGCCCCCCCTCGGTGGTGAGTTCCTGACGTTTTTCGGGAACAAGACAGCAGTTCGCAGGGCGGAGTCTTGAGGCAATCGCAACCATCTCATCCGTGACCGCCATTTCCATATTCAGGCGCTTGACCGTGCGAACCAGGTTTTCCATATCCGCATCCTGAATGTGGCGGCGATCCTCGCGCAGATGCGCGGTAATGCCGTCCGCCCCCGCCTGTTCGCATACCTTTGCCGCATATTCGGGGCTTGGAAATTTGCCCAGGCGCGCCTGCCTCAACGTTGCAACGTGGTCGATATTGACCCCGAGTTTCAGTGTTCTTTTCATGATGTGTCACTCCTGTTTGTGTTTCAGTTCTTCCACCAGTTTGGAATAGGATTCCGCTTCCAGCGGCGAGAGCCGGTATTCCTGTGAAAATGGACATACGAAATACGGTCCGTAAAACGCATTCAATGCAAAATATTTGAGCCACGGGACAAGATGTACGCGAAGCAGACGGTTTCCGCTGTCCGCATCATAGCAGAAAGCCACGGAACGGGTTTCAAAACGCAGATTTCCCGCAATCTCCCGCGGATCGGAATTCTTTTTCAGTTCGTGCGGGTAGATATCCAGGCGCACCCTGACGGACGGAATCATCGTCTCACGCAGAAAAGATGCAAACTCCGCCGCGGAACATCCGCCCAGAACCGGAAGCCGGAACGGCAGAAGAAGTGTCTGTCCGTTTTCCAGCAGATACGGATAAAGTTTTTTCAGGATTCGCCGGAGCGCCTCCTTCTGCATCGGATCGGCAACCGCATTGCCGGCGGACAAATCCAGTGCGACAGTCCGCAGACGGTACTGCGAGGCGATCATCCGCAGAAGTCTCGCAGACTCCGCAATGAAGTCGTCCTGAATCTTCCCAGGAGCGGATAAGATATTGCGAGAAAGCGACTTATCCATCAGGCTCCCTCCGTGAATCACAGAAAAACGCTCCAGAAGCGCCCCCCGTCGGAACACCGACATCGCGTCGAACTGTTCATGCTGAATCTCAAGCGCATCAAAGTTCTTGAATTCCGCCGTCTCCGGAAGCCGTGACGCAGGCAGATTCGTCTTCGCCGCGGCAAATCCGAAGACCGCCTTCGCGTAATATCTGCGCATGTCAATGATATTCCTGAGTTCACTCATTCCAGAAATCCGGCCTCGTAAAGTGTATTCATGAAAACATTGCTTTCCCGCCGCCCGTTCATCCGCCGGAGCATACTCAGGACATACTTGCCGAGCATATCGGTTTCCAGATTCAGGACGCCGCCTTTTCGGCATTGCGGGAGATTCGTCTCGCGCCATGTCGTCGGGATGATGCAGACCGTGAACCAGTCCTCGCCAAGCGCCGCCACGGTAAGGGAAATTCCGTCGATGGCGATGCTTCCTTTCGGCACCATCTGTTCACGCATTTCCGGGGAAATCGCGACTTTCAGCTCCGTATCGTCTCCGTTTTTTCCGAGAGACAGAACCGTTCCCGTCCCGTCGACATGCCCGCTTACGATATGCCCTCCGAGACGGTCACCGACAGCCAATGCGCGTTCCAGATTCACAAGATCCCCCGCATTCAGGTTCCCCAGATTCGTCCGGCGGAAACTCTCCTCCATCACATGAAACTCCAGAAGATTGCCGCCGAGGTCTTTTTCCAGAGTCAGGCAGACCCCGTTGACCGCGATGCTCTCCCCCATCTGGAGATCCTGAAACGTGCGCGCCGTCCGGACTCTGAGTTTTCCCGCCCTGCCCGAAAGGGTTCTGGAATGGAACACCCCCGTCGATTGTATCAAACCTGTAAACATTGATTCATTTACCTCATTTCTTCAAATAGCCGCTGATGATGAAATCGCCGCCGAGCCTGCGGGCGCTGATCCCCTCCAGCTCCAGCGACTCGGAAACGGAAGACGGGTTTTCGCCTCCGACGGACGGTCTGCTTCCGCGCCCGCCGAGAATTTTCGGCGCGATATGAAACTCGACCTTGTCCACAATTCCCGCCCGGAGCGCCGAAGCGGCAAGTTCCCCCCCGCCCTCGATCAGAAGCGACGTGATGTTTTCCGCGCCCAGCTTCGCCAGAAACGCCTCCCATTTCTCCCGCGTGTCCAGAGATACGAATTCCCAGCCGTCCGGATACGGCAGGAACCTTTCCGGGGTATGCGTCACAATGATCCTGCGCGGCGTTTTCAATACTTCGCCCTTCCTGCCACGCACAGTAAAACGCGGCGCATCTTTCCGGTATGTTTCCGCGCCCGCCATTACGGCATCCGCCCAACGGCGAAGCTTCTGGACATGCCTCCGCGCGGCTTCTCCGGTGATCCACTGCGAAGAACCGTTTTCCGTGGCAATCCTGCCGTCCAGAGTTTCCGCAAGTTTCAGCAGGACAAACGGCTTTTTCACAGTAATCCACCGGAAAAAAGCCTCGTTGATCTTCCGGCACTCCGCCTCACAGACAGGGCACGCAACCTCAATATGATGTTCCTGAAAAATCGGGATGCAGCGTCCCGCGTGTTTCGGATTCGGGTCAAGACACCCGATCACGACTCTGCCGATCCCCGCCTTGATGACCGCATCCGTGCACGGCGGCGTGCGCCCCCAGGAGGAACAAGGTTCCAGAGTGACATAAATCGTCGCGCCTTTCAGGTTTTCGCCTGCGGCGCTGCGGATCGCGTTGACTTCCGCATGTCCTTCTCCTGCACGCACGTGCCAGCCCTCTCCGAGAATCCTGCCGTCTCTCACTATGACGGCGCCGACCATAGGGTTCGGGCTCGTTGTCCCGAGTCCCTTTTCCGCCAGCCGGAGCGCTTTCTTCATCCATCTGACATCATCATTCATTCCAACACTTACTTCTTTCTCGGCTCCAGCGTATACATTGCCTGCGTCATTGCCCAGGCTTTATCTATTTTCATCTTCTGGAACTCGTATTTGGCACCCCAGGTATCGGAAAACACAATCGAGGAGTCACTGTCGTTATAGCCGGTAATCAGGCGCATGTGTCCGGGAACGCACCAGATGACGGGAATTCCTTTATCAATAAAATCATGAATCCGTTTATTGAATTTCTTGAATTCCCTCTTGTCATCCAATCTGGCTTTTTCAAAGATATCCGGCTTGCACTTCCGCAATGTCTCACCCACAAAAATGATGTCGCCGCGTGTTACGATTTTTACAGCCGGGGCTTTGTTTTTTCTGGCAATCCCGTTATAACGGTCCATGAAACTCCGGAAATCCCGTATGTCGTCCATGAAGGAATAATGGCTGTTCAAACGGCATCCGAGGCGGTTGCTGATGCGTTTCAGAGAGTTGTACATCTCTTCCACATTGGTGCCGCGGTTGCTGGTTCCTGCAATCTGCGCAATGGTGTGCTGTGTGACGTCATCCGATCCGTAATACTTCATGATTCGTTCGACCACGGCGGGAACACAGTATCCCTTCATCCCCTGATCCACCATCGGAATACCTTCGATATACACATCGTTCGCAGGTGTCTTTTTAACGTTGGAGGAAAGCTGGGAGGCACTTTTCGCCACTTTTCCGATCACGGTATTGTCCGCCTGCGCCCCCTGATTCTTCTCAATGGTGACAAGGATATATTCGGCAAGGAAAGAGTCTCTATCGCTCGAACTCCAGCGCAGCTGATAACTGAGGGCGGGTGTGTTCCAGATGCGCATCTTCACCTTTGCCCTGGAACCGAGACGCCTTTGATTCTCCTGCGGGCTGACTCCGGTTTTTTCGGAAAGTTTCTTTGTAAGCACCTCGATTTTTTGCTCGAACTCCTCCTCGTCGGTAATCGGAACCGAGTCACCTTTATTGTAAACGGCAATATAGATACGGCTGAGTTTACCGTCCTTGAAACGGACAATCGCCTCCGGCACCGCTTCGGAAAAGAAAGTTATGTTCTCACGCCTGAGCGCCTGATAACGTGCGGCATCGCGCTTGTAAGAGAGCCATTTGAAATTGGAACCGGCTTTCAGAATGGAATTATTCTGGAGATTGGCGGGAGTCAGTTTTTCAAAAAGCGTTCCCTCTTTGTCGAAGCTGTCCGCCAAGTCGAACTGAGCCGCCTGAAGTATGACTGCCGCCGAAAAGAACATGGCTGTCAGTAAGATTCGCACTTTCATCCCGCCTCCTATTCCCGCAGAAAGCCGCCGCCGTCTGCATTTTATACCTTGAAACAAAACGGAAACAACCGTCAAACCTTTTTGTCCCCGAAAAAAATCGCCTCCGCATAATGCTCGGGAGAAAATTCCTGAAGATCATCCGGGGCTTCACCGAGCCCGACAAACAGAATCGGCAGTTTGAATTCATCCTGAATCGCCGCAGCAGCACCGCCTTTTCCCGTTCCGTCCAGTTTGGTCAGGACAAGCGCACTTGCGCCGGAAAGAGCGGCAAACTCACGCGCCTGTGCAATCGCGTTGGTCCCGATGCTGGAATCAATGGTCAACAGAGTCTCATGCGGGGCATCCGGCTTGAGTTTTTTGATGATCCGCAGCATTTTCGCAAGCTCCTCCATGAGCGCTTTCTGGTTGTGCTGGCGTCCTGCGGTGTCGATGATCAGGTAGTCCGACCCGCGTGCAATCGCCGAGGAAACCGCATCATAGGCAACCGCCGCGGCATCCGCCCCCTGTCTCGAAGCCACGACCTGCGAATTGGTGCGCTCCCCCCAGAGTTTGAGCTGTTCGACCGCTGCCGCACGGAACGTGTCGCAGGCGGCAAGCGTAACCTTTCTGCCTTGATTCGTCAACAGATAAGCGAGCTTTCCGGCGGTGGTAGTCTTGCCGCTGCCGTTCACACCGACCATCAGGATCACGGTGAGAGAGCCGTCCGGAGTCGTTCTGAGCTTCCGTGCGCCCGGCTTCAGCATCGCGATCATATCCTCCTTTGCGACATTCAGAATGTCGTCGGAGCCGTTCAGGATGCCGCGCTGGTAGCGGTCCCTGATATCCGCCATGATCTTTTTCGTGGCATTCACGCCGAAGTCTGCCGAGATGAGTTCATTCTCAAGTTTTTTGAATGTCTCGTCATCCCATTTTTTGACCTCGGTGAAAATACCGCTGACGGAACGGGAAAGAGCCGTCGCCGTCTTTTGAAGTCCCCGCTTAAATGTATCGAATATCGACATCAGTCATTTTCTCCGTTGTTTTTCTGCCCGGGGGGATTTTTCGCTCCTGCGGGGAGCGAATCTTTGACGCCGTTCAGGATGCCGTTGATGAAGATGCCGGATTTCTCGGAACTGAAATCCTTTGAAATCTCAATCGCTTCATCAATGCTGACCAGTGCCGGAATATCCGGGCAGAATTCCAACTCGAAAATCGCAACTCGCATGATATTGCGATCTACGACGGGCATCCGGTCAATGTCCCATTTCTTCGAGAAGGATTCAATGGTCCTGTCTATTTCCTGTTCGTGCTCATAGACCCCGGCAATGATTTTTTCCGCATAATTGCGGGCTTTGCGGAAGATACGGTTTGAAGGAAATTCGCCGGACTCTTCCGCCTGGGCCCAGAAATTTTCCAGCGATTCGGAAAAATTGTCATTTCCGGCGAGATCACACTGAAAAAGATACTGCATCGCAAGTTCGCGCCCCATTCGTTTGAAATGGAGCATCGGCGCAATGTGCTCGTTTTTTCTTTGCAGCTTTTCCGCCGGATTGGTTTCAAACTCATTCATGATGGCAGACTCAAGCTTTCTGAGGAATTGTCTTTACCAGATTCGCCATCTCGATCGCGGTATGGGCGGCATCCGCGCCGCGGTTGCCCGCCTTTGTGCCGCTGCGTTCGATCGCCTGCTCGATATTTTCGGTGGTGACGACACCGTAAATCGCCGGAGTGCCCTTTTCTATTGCAAGCTGCCCGAGCGCCTTGGAAACCTGTCCGTTGATATAGTCCGCATGTGCCGTGGACCCCTGAATCACGCAGCCGAGGCTGATGATCGCATCATATTTTCCGGTGTCCATCAGCTTGGAAACCATGAACGGGATCTCGAACGCACCCGGAACCCATACGATATCCACATTCTCTTTGTCGCCGCCGTGACGCACGATTGTATCCAGCGCGCCCCCGAGGAGCTTGCTGACGAAGAACTCATTGAATCGTGAACACACAATTGCGAATTTCAGCCCTTCGGCTTTCAACATTCCTTCATAAACTGCCATTTTCACATCCATCCCATGTTGATTGGAGTTTCAAGTTACAGAAAATCATGAAGCAGAACTTAATCCTGCCATAGTTTATTTTAAATCCGTGTAATATACTTTGTTTTCCCGAGTGTTTCAACTTAAAATAAAAACACTCCGGACAAGAAAAATGAAAAAGATGGAAAGGCGCCCGGAGAAAACGGTATCCGCTCCTTTCCATCCTTCGGGTCATTCAGGCTGCCTGATATCATCAAGCAGGTGCCCCATCTTCATCTTCTTGGTCTCAAGGTAATGCCTGTCGTGCTCCTGAGGCGGAATGACGATCGGGACACGCTCCACGATTTTCAGCCCGTAACCGTCAATGCCGACGATCTTCTGCGGATTATTGGTCAGCAGACGCACACCCTTGATGCCGAGATCCAGCAGAATCTGCGCTCCGACTCCATATTCGCGCAGGTCGGCGGGGAAACCGAGACGTTCATTTGCCTCGACCGTGTCGCACCCCTGCTCCTGAAGTTTGTAGGCATGAAGCTTGTTCTCAAGCCCGATGCCACGCCCCTCCTGGCGCATATAGACCAGTACGCCGCAGCCTTCCTTCGCAATCATCTTCATGGCGGTGTGGAGCTGGTCGCCGCAGTCGCAGCGCGCGGAGCCGAAGACATCTCCCGTCAGACACTCACTGTGAACTCGCACAAGAACCGAGTCTTTCCCCTTGACGTCTCCGCAGACCAGCGCCAGATGCGTCGAATTGTCAATCCTGGAACGATAGAGATACATCTGGAAATCACCGTATCTTGTAGGCAGTTTGACGGATTCCTCGCACACGACCAGATGCTCCGTGCGGCGGCGGTAGGCGATCAGGTCCGCAATGGAAAGAATCTTGAGTCCATGTTTCTTTTTGAACTCCATCAGCTCCGGCAGGCGCGCCATCTCGCCGTTGTCCTTCATGATCTCGCAGATCGCTCCCGCAGGATAAAGCCCCGCCATGCGGGCAAGGTCAACACACGCTTCCGTATGCCCGGTTCTCTGGAGAACCCCGCCGGGACGCGCCGCCAGCGGAAAAACATGTCCGGGAGTCACGAAATCTTTGCGCGTTGTTTCCGGATTCATCATCAGACGGATCGTATAAGCGCGGTCGAATGCGGAAATGCCGGTCGTGATTCCCTCCGCGGCATCGACGCTCTCGGTAAACGGCGTATGATAGTGGTCGGTGGAGGGCGGACGCGTGATATTCAGTTCCTTTGCACGCTCCTCGGTGATTGGAGCGCAGATCAGCCCGCGGGCGTATTTCGCCATGAAATTGATGACTTCCGGAGTCACTTTTTCCGTAGCGCAGACCAGATCGCCTTCATTTTCCCTGTTTTCATCATCGGTCACAATGATGAGCTTTCCGTTTCTGACATCCTCCAGAACGGATTCCACACTGTCGAATTCAAAACTCATATTCTCAGCCTCCTTGCTGAATTTAAAATTTGCAGGGGCGGAGGGAAGAAAGGGAGAGGCTGGAACATACTTGAAGCCAAGTATGCCGTCAACGTCGTTTCTTCTCTCATCCAGACTGTACTGTCGGTCATGGAATCACACCATG
>DXVA01000099.1 GCA_019408975.1 Lentisphaeria bacterium
GTGTGGAACTGCAAATCGGATTTCCTGATGAGAACGGAAGCCTGGACACGGCGTTTCTTTCACTTCGCCGTGTCCTGAATGCCAAAGGGATTGTGGAAAAAGCAGGGGGGTATCCGATTCATTTCCTGTCCGATGCTTCTCTGGGACAGGAGGAATACTCGGTAGCCATCCATGCGGATTCCTGCACTGTAAAGGCGGCTGACGTTGACGGAATGCGTCGCGGGATATATTTCCTTGAGGACCGCATCTGCGAGGCGGAGGGTCCCTCCGCGACTGCCGGAGAGTGGAAACGCCGCCCGTTTGTGAAACATCGTATTTCCCGCTGTTTCTTCGGGCCGACTTACCGCCCGCCGTTCTTCATCGACGAACTGACCAATGACATCAATTATTATCCCGACGAATATCTGAACAAGCTTGCGCATGAGGGAATCAACGGATTGTGGCTTACGATGTATTTCCGGGATTTGCCGTCAAGCATTTTTCCGGGACGCGGCAAAGAGTCGGAAAAACGGTTTGAAAAACTCCGTTCTACTGTGAAACGCTGCGCCCGTTTCGGAATCAGGATCTATGTCTTTTTCAGTGAACCGAAACTGTTCGGAAATACGCATTATTCCATTCCGGCAAAGGATGCGGAAAACCATCCCGAATTGATTGGCGATCATCACGATGGATTCGGTTTTTTCTGTACTTCGACGGAAGCGGGGAAAAAATATATCGAAGAGTCATTGACACAGCTTTTCACCGCGGTTCCCGATCTGGGCGGCGTGATCAATATCATGTTCGGCGAGGACAACGGAGCATGTGTCAGCCATATGCTTTATGATGAAGTGCAATGCCGCTGTCCGCTTTGTTCCAAACGCGATCCCGCCGATATTTACCGTGAACTTGCAGAAGTCATGACGAACGCAATTCACAAGGTCAGCCCGAAAGCGGAGTTCATCGGCTGGTTTTACGCTCCCGGGCAGCGTGACGGCTCCGGCTTCATGAAGCGTCTGGAGGAGGCCGCCTCCAAGTGGCCGGAGGAGAGCGGAATCATGTTCAATTTCGAGTCCGGCGGCGTTGTGGAGCAGCTTGGCAAAGGGCGGCATGTGTTCGATTATTCTCTGGCTTATATCGGTCCCTCCGAACTGTTTCGCCATATTGCCTCGCGCAATAAAAAGGTAGGCGCCAAACTTCAGGTCGGCTGTTCGCACGAGAATGCCTCCGTTCCGTTTATTCCGGTCCCCGGCAATCTTTACGAGAAGTATAAGGCCATGCATGAACTCGGTGTCTATGCGGCGATGCAGTGCTGGTATTTCGGAAATTATCCGGGACTCATGAACAAGGCAGCGGGCGAGCTCTCCTTCGAGCCGTTTCCGCAGTCGGAGGACGAGTTCCTGACGATGCTGGCGCGTCCGGACTGGCGCAGACATACTCCGAAAGTTGTAGAGGCGTGGAAATATTTCTCGGAGGGGTATCAGAAATTCCCCGGAAATATTGCATTCGAGTGGTTCGGCCCGCTTCACCATTCGATCGCATGGCCTCTGCATCTCTTCCCAGTGGATGAGCCCGTTTCCCCGAGCTGGATTCTGAAGAACTTCCCGGAAGTCAGCGGCGATCGGATCGGCGAATGCCTGATCTACCAGCATACGCTGGCGGAGGGGCTGACGCTTTGCCGCGAGATGTATGAACTCTGGCAGAAAGGAACGGATATTCTGGAATCTCTGCGCGGCGACTATTCGGATGACCCCGCCCGGATTGCGGACATCAATCTCGCGCGTGCGATTTCGCTTCAGATGCGCAGCACCCTGAATCTGCTGACTTTCTACTCTCTGCGTGAGGAAATGTTCTTCGAGCGCAAAGACAATCTGGAGGCATTGCGTGAGATTGTACAGGACGAGATACGGAATTCCAGAATCATGAAACAGCTTTGCGAGCAGGATTCACGTCTGGGATATCACTCCGAAGCGGAAGGTTATCTGTTCTTCCCCGAAAAGCTGACGGCGCGCATTGCTCTGCTCGAACAACTCCTCAATGTGGATTTTCCGAAATTTCAGATGGATGCCCCGTTCATTGCGGAATATACCGGCGAGAATCCGACCGGTGCAAAGTCCGTCTGCCGGAGAGGAACTCCGTCCGGAGATATGGAAAAGGCGGGCGATACAGGCATAAGCTGGACGTCATATTATGATGATCAGATGCTTTCAATCGTTGTCGAAGGCAGTGAAGGCAAGGCATTTACAGTGGAGATTGAACCGTGCCGTCTCTGGCCGCCGGTTCGTATTGACTTTGATCAATCGGGCAAACCGGTTCTTTATTCTTTCGTGTTCCGCAAAATCCCGACCGTGGATTATGTGCGTGAAAACGGCAGGCTGACGATTCGGATTCCGATGAATGTCTTTGATGGTTTCCGCAGGAAAAATTTTCCGATGCGGTTCAACTTGTGGAGCGGCACGGATGGCTGGGTCAAACGTGAGCCGTGGACGAGCCGTCTGCTTCACCGTGACTACAATCCGAAGTGTGCCGGCTGGTTGATTTTTGAATAACCTGCAACGGCGCCGGAGAAAGGGCTGCTGCATACCTGCCTTATGAGGTTTTGCAGCAGCCCCTTGCCGCATATCAGACTGATGTATTACTTTTTACGGGGGCCGACCGTTGCCAGCCGTGAATTGATATTGATATTCGAGCTTTCCAGTCCCGGCTTCTGCCCATGCAGATCGAAATCAATATTGACATGAGGTCCGAAGATCATGCAATATGTCGATCCGCCGAAGTGGAACATTCCGGTCTCCTGGCCCTTTTCAATATGCTGTCCCTGATACACCGAAATTTCGCACGTGGAAACCTCCGCCATGCCGATCGCGACGAAACACATCAATCCGATATCGGGATTGTCTGCCTCGATGAAGATCACGGCGCGGGTTGCGATTTCCGCCAGATAGCCCTGTGAATCATTGGGCGCGGACGGATCATAGCCGACGCTGCGCGCCTCCGAATAATAAGTGCCGGGAATGACCACAGTCTTTACGACACGCCCGGAAATGGGCGAATGCCACCGGTGATAGCTCAATGCGCTCAAAAACGCCTGATAGACTGTGCCGCCGACGAATCTTTCCGCTCTGGGATCGTTGCCGAGCATGAACTTCAGAGCATACGGCTGAGCCTTGATCCAGAACTGATCCCGCAGCTGTACATTGCGCGCTATGGCAAAAGGAGCGGATTCGCAGGCATTGACGATGACAGCGTCATTGTCCGGCTCCGCGACAGGCCGTACACCGTCTCTGAATTCACGAATGAAAAAGTCATCCCAGGACTTGAACCCGTAATGCGGTTTCGACGGGTCGCAGACGAATTCCTCGGCAAATGCCGGCATGGCTTTGCGGGCATCTTCACCGAACCAGCCGTGTTTCGGATCATCGCTCAGGACATAGGTGCTTTCCGGCGAGCGCAGGAATGTGCCCCACTCATCCAGAAGCGCTTTGATACGGACGTTCACTTTTTCATTTACAAATGCCGCCCAGCCGCCGACCGTTGCCATCGACCAGTTCAGAATCGCATTGAACGGAAAACCGACAAGGCCGTCTTCCGAATAACTCGGTGCGTGCGTCAGAATCACATTGAACAGTCTCAGCATGTGCTGATAATCACGAACCTGCGGAAGTCCCGTCGGCGATTCAGTTTTACTTTCAGGAACCTCGCTGAACATCTGATTGAAAAACATATATGCCTCGGCATCGTTTTCAATGAAATTCTTGAGATCTTCGACGACCGGTTTCAAAGGCCCCGTATCCTTTTCCGCCTTTTCCATAATTTTTTTCATCCAGCGGGTCAGGGTGTCCTGATCTTTCGGCATCCATTTGCCGGCGGCAAATGTCTTGTTCATCGGTTTGACTGTTGAGTTCATAATATCCCCCCTCGTTTTGTGTTCCGTTTCCCGGAATATTCTGAATCCCGGGTAAACCTTTTATATAATAGACACCGCCGGACGGCGGTGCCATTGCTCATGCAGCAATAAAAAACATCCCCATATCTCATATTGACATGCAGTTTTTATATTTGTTCCGGCAAAACAATTTTTTTTTATGTGTTTCAGGAACTCGGTGCATATCCTTCGACATGACCTGCTGTATGCCGGAAGAGGGCGGAACGAATTCTCGTCATGCGGTGTCCGCCCCGTGACGGCGTTTATGCCTTGAAACAGTCTTCGTAGATTTCATTCAGCGACCAGCGGCCCGGAAGCTCCGGTTTCCGGTTGATCCATTTGCCGTTTGTGAAGTCGGGGAATGCGACAGGCATACTGCCGGTCGCGATCGACTGTTCGGAAAGACACGTTACGCTCATCCATGCGGCACAGTCATAAACGTCGATCGGCGTCACTGTCCGGTTGCGGACCGCATCGAAAAACGCCTGAAGCGCGAGAGAATCCATGCCGCCGTGCCCGCCGACCGGATTGTCGCGGTATTCCTGCCAGATCGGGTGGTCATATTTTTCATAAAAGTCGGAAGTCTTGTTCCACTCGTGGACCAGATAGGGATTGCCGGCAACATCGATCTTTTCATAACAGGGACTGATGCCGTGCACGTAAATGCCGTCCGTATCTTCCATCCAGATGCCTTTCGTACCCTGCACCCTGCCGTCGCGCGAATACGGGCGCGGAAGCGAGACACTGTGTGTCAATGTGATTGTTTCTCCGTTTGCGCACCGGATGACTGTCGTGATCACATCTCCTTCATTGAAAACATGGTTTCCCATCGTTCCCTTCCAGCCTT
Organism: Lentisphaeria bacterium; assembly: GCA_019408975.1. Lineage (GTDB taxonomy): Bacteria > Verrucomicrobiota > Lentisphaeria > Victivallales > UBA1829 > UBA11452. The sequence goes on from DXVA01000099.1 coordinate 4,749, forward strand.
TTTCCTCTGCATATGCGGCGAAACCGCGCGCTTTGGAGGCTGTGGATGTGAGACTGAGAAAGCGGTTGCCGCGATTGATCCGGAGAATCTTCGCCACGGGTCCGAGCCCGTGTGTCGGATAAAGGTCGCAGTTGCGGCGCAGATTGTGAATCGCGCGTTCGTGCCCCTTTTCAATATCGCATGCCATTTCACTGAGGTCATGCTCATAACCGCAGGCGCAGTGAATCAGTTCTCCGAACATGCCTTTGCGGACCATGTTCAGGACAAGGAGCTCGTTACGGCCGTAACAGCAGTTCTCAAGCATCATGCAGGAGACGCCGGTTGATTCGGAGGCATGGACCAGCTGCCAGAGTTCCTCCGTGGACGCCGCGCCGCCGACCTCGATTCCTACATATTTTCCCATGCGCATGGCGTCACATGCGATCGGCAGATGCGAGTTCCAGGAGGTCGGGACAAGCACTGCATCCACATTCCGGTCCGCGATCAGTTCATGGTAATCCCTGTAAACGGCGGGTTTCTTTGCGTTGTGAGTTTCAAAGATTCCCAGGATTTTTGCAATTCGTTCCTCCAGAACATCGCATACGGCAGTGACTTCAACACCGCCCTGTTCCGCCAAAATAAAAATCGAAGCCAGCAGGGTTTCCGTCCGCGGCCCCAGCCCGATCATTCCGATTCTGACCGTATTCCGTTCCTTCATTTTATCAACTCTCCCGTCTGTATGTATTGAAAAATCTGCAAATCACATAACATACATCCGTTTCGGGAAAAGCAAAGAGAAACCATGGATTTTTTCTGCCTTTGAAACAACGCTTTTCCTGATTTTCACCCGGTGCGGGATCAGTAGACTTCGTTTTTGCTGCTGACGCCGGAATAATCCGAAAGCCAGTGGAGCTCGATATCCTGTTCCACGTTCAGAGACTCAAGAATGTCCGCCTTGGAAATGACGCCGCTGATCGCTTTGCCCTCAATGACCGGCAGGTAACTGATACTGTGGCGCACCATGACATTCATTACATATTCGACGTCATCTTCGCAGCTGGCGACGATCATCTGGCGCGTCATGAAGTCATCCACTTTGTCTTCATCGGGTTTTGACGTGTCTGCACTTACGGAACGAACAATATCGCTTTTGGTAATGATACCGGTGAATTTGAGCGGCTCGACGTTCTTTTCGACAACCATGAGGCACCCGGTATTCATGCCCACAAGTTTTTTCGCCGCGTCACGAACCGTGGAACCGGCTTCGATGATGTAAAGCTTTTTATCCTGTTTTTCTGCGAGAACTTTTTTCAGTTTCATATTTCACCCCCATTGTTTTGCTTACGTACAAACTACAATGATTTTCCATTTTGTCAAGTGCTCCGGCAACAGTTTTCCGGCAAAACTGATCCGGACGATTGCAACAGGAATCTGCACATCGGAAACAGAGGCTACGCGGGAGATTTTTTTCTATTGGTTCATTCCACGGGAACATCTGATGTTTTGATTCTTACTGTTTCCGGGAGTTTAGAAGCCTGGTATGACAATGAGCCGGTATTTCAGGTTCTGTAAAATGGTATAATACCAAATGTGTCTTTTTTGCAGATACATTTCAGCTGATGAGTTGCCGTACATGTGATGATGAAATATACCAATGAATAGACCATTTTGAACTCAAAAAAGGTCATTTTTTTATATTTTTCATGGGGAAAACCTATTGACAATTTCATTTTTTTGGGTATAATATATTCCAAGGTTGAACCATATTATTTGTCATTCAAAAAAAGGAGGTCGGAAATGAGGGTCATCGTTACTGTCCGCAGGAATACAGAAAAGAAATTACCGGTAATTTGCCGGGAAGTTTCCGGAAAGCGCAGGGAATATTTTACCTTGATTGAGCTTCTGGTTGTAATAGCAATCATTGCCATTTTGGCAGGTATGCTGTTGCCGGCATTGAACAGTGCACGGGACAGAGCCCGCGCAATATCCTGTATCAATGCCGTTAAAATGTTCGGCACAGCTCATGGAATGTATCAGGGAGATAACAGTGATTATATTTGCCCGTCGGGATATGGCGGGGATAATGACAGTAAAAACGGTTACAGCTGGGATATTATTTTACTGCCTTATCTGGGGGCGCCGAATGCGGCTTTTGCTAACTCTTCAACTTATCTGGTTCCCGCTGCAAAGATCTTTCGCTGCCCCAGCGAGACACACAAAGGAAATTATATTCGTTCCTATGCAACCTGTATGTTCTATATGCGGAAATACGGCAATGGAGCCGGCAATGATAATGTCCTGCCTCCCAAGGAATTATCTAGAATAACCCGATTCCGCCGTGCGTCTTCGAAAATCATGACGTTTGACTGTTACACCGGACAGTCGGTCGGAACAAATAGTGGTAGATTGACTTTCTGCCGTGCGCTTGCCTCGGAGCTCGACAGGGGTGTGATTTATAATAATAACGGTGTTGTTTATCAGGTAAGGCCTCACACGAAGAGTTCCAATGCTCTTTTTCTGGATGGACATGCACAGAGTGTCAAGCGTTTTACGGAAGACAACTGGCCTAAAATTGAAGATGTCTTCAAATAAGAGGGATTCGCGTTACTCTTTGCATTTTACATGAAGGTCGTAAAATATGCAGACAAGCATTTATCAGAAAGTCGCCAGGCAAATTTGTTCTGACTTCAGCAGAAAGGAGCAGCTGCCTGCGGAACGGCTGCTGTCTGAGAAATATGGATGCAGCCGCGGCACTGTCCGCGCGGCGCTGAAGTTTCTCAATCAGCAGGGAACTCTGGTGGCGGTTTCGGAAAGCGGTTACCGCCGCAGTATTCGGCTGCCTCTGGCGATTCATGAGAAGACGGCGGAAAACTGGACCATTGTCGTATTAATGCATGCGGAAAAACTGCATGATCCGAACTACCTTGATTACATAAGCGGTCTGATCCATGCATCGCATCTTAACAACGTCAATCTGGTGCTGCGTGAAATCGATGAAAGCCGCGAGCTGAATTCGATTGTTTCGCTGGAACAGTTGTCTCCCGGCATTTCTGTCGATGCTTATCTGCTTACGGCATATAGCGAACGGATCTGCACTTTGCTGGAAAATGAATTCAAGCCATGCGTCGTTCTTGGTGAAATAAGCAACCAGGCGCTGCTTGAACGCCGCCGAATCACTCAGGTTTACCTTTCCGCCGCGGAGAAACTGCGCAATATGCTTGACCGTCTCACCGGCATGGGGCATCGTAAAATACTTTGTGTTGCTCCTGCCCACGTTGCGTCGGAGCTCCAATCTTACTGCCGGCTGCGGCAGCTTCCGGAAGATTCGATTTCTCTGTGCATACTGCCATGGGACCCGACCCCCAATGAAGTCAAACCGGAACTTGTCGACACCGTTCTCCAGGCAATTGGTTCGAATACTGCACTGCTGCTGCCTTTCTGCACGGCGACTTCCATACGCATCTACCGGACACTGATAGAATGCGGTTATGAAATTCCCCGCCGCCTGAGCTTGATGATGGATTCCGGTTTTCATGATTATTTCATCCGCGCCTATGAATTGGACACCTGTTATTCATCCGCCCGAAGTGAAGGTGAGAACTGCATTTCGGAACTGGTTTCGCAGCTTCGCAGCGGGTGCCTGACCTTTGAAAAAAAGTTCAGCGGTTTTTCCTATCTGCCGGGGCGCAGTATCGGGGTTCCGATGCCGCCGGAGGAAGTGAGCCGTTTTGACAGCCGCCTGAAACGACATATTTAACCATAAAAGACAAGGATATTCTGCATACTATGAGATTCTCTCCTCCAAAATGGCTCGATGATGCTGTTTTCTATGAAATTTATCCGCAATCCTTCTGTGACTCGAACGCCGACGGCATCGGCGACCTGCCGGGGATTATTTCCAGGCTGGATTACGTAAAATCCCTGGGAGTGAACGCCATCTGGCTGAATCCATGTTTTGATTCACCGTTTCTCGATGCCGGTTATGATATACGCGACTATTACAAAGTCGCACCGCGTTATGGAACCAACGATGATCTGGCGCGTCTTATCCGGGAAGCGCATGCCAGGGGAATCCGTGTCGTGCTGGACCTGGTTGCGGGGCATACGTCTCTGGAACATCCATGGTTCAAAGAGTCAATGAAGAAAACAGCCAATCAGTATTCCCGGTATTATCTCTGGACCGACGGACGCCGGGAATCCACCGACAATTACCGGTTTGTCAACGGTTATCCTTCGGAGCGCGATGGTTACTACATGATCAATTTCTTCTATTGCCAGCCTGCGCTGAATTTCGGTTTTACCGATCCGAAGCCGGAATGTTCCTATCAGCTTCCCACCAGCCATCCGGCGGTAAGGATGGTCCGGGAGGAAATACGCAATGTAATGAAATTCTATCTGGATATGGGATGCGACGGTTTCCGTGTGGATATGGCTGCGACACTGGTGCGCGGGACCGATCCGCAGCCGGGTCTGGAAGAACTCTGGCAGGATTACCGCAGCTGGCTGAAAAGCAATTATCCCGAAGCCGTTCTGATCTCTGAATGGTGTGTTCCGGAAAAGGCTGTAAAAGCCGGTTTCGACATTGATTTCATGCTGTCGTTCTATACTCCGGGGTATGCGTCGCTTTTCCGCAACGAAGAATTCCGGCGTTGCAATCCGGTCCGGGAAGAGGAAAAGCGTTTCAGTTATTTTGACCGTTCCGCCCGCGGGGATATCCGGATTTTTCTGCGTGAACTTGAGGACAATCTTGAGAAGCTGCGCTCACTTGACGGTTATCTTTCAATCGTCAGCGGCAATCATGACCTTGGGCGCATTCGCCAGGGACGCACTCTTCAGGAACTCAAGGTCATATATGCTTTTCTTTTCACGATGCCGGGTGTTCCGTTTCTCTATTACGGCGATGAAATCGGAATGGACTATGTGCAGGGAATCGGGAACCATGAAGGATCGTACAACCGTGGCGGTGCGCGTACTCCCATGCAGTGGGAACCGGGAAAAAAGGCGGGTTTTTCGGAAGCGGAACCGGCAGAATTTTATTTGCCGCTCGACGACGCTTCGGACCGGCCGGATGTCGCCACCCAGGAAAATGATCCTGAATCGCTTCTGCACACGGTTCGCAGGCTGATTGCTCTCCGCCGCTCTTCAAATGCCCTGGGGACGCAAGGGCGGTTCCGTTCTTTGTCTGCGGAAAACCATGGGTATCCTTTTGTATATGAGCGGAAGGGCGATGACGGCAGTTATGTCGTGGCAGTCAATCCGGCGGATCGGACGGTTCAGGGGGAATTTGCCGTTGCCGGCAGCCGGCTTGCAAAGATTTTCAGTGTCGGAGACGTCGCGACAGAGACCTTGCCCGGTGTTCACCGGATAACAATGGAACCGGTTTCGGCGGCAATTTATCAGGTCGAAGGCGATATTCGATAAAAGCATTTACAACAAATAACCTTACAGGAGAATAGAAATGGTCTTTTTCAACTCAATTCTGCGGACTGCCGCAGCGGTGTTTCTTTTTGCATCGTCTCTTTCGCTTTCTGCGGCGGATGCGCCATGGGAAATCAAAGGAAATTATCCGGTTCCGGCGGAAGTCGATGCGGCAAAACTCGCTTCCATATCCCGCAGCGGGATTCCGCGCAACATCATCTTCATCATCGGTGACGGTATGGGGCAAGGCTGTCTGACTCTGGCCTCGCTCTATGCGTATGGGGCGCCGGGGAGAATGATACTGGACCAGTTCCCCGTTACCGGGCTTGCGCGCACGGCTTCGGCGGATAATGCCGTCACCGATTCCGCCGCCAGCGGCACCGCTCTTTCCAGCGGGTATAAGACAAATAACGGCATCATCGGCAAAACACCGGACAAGAAGTCCAGAAAGAGTTTTGCGACGCTTGCACAGGCATCCGGAAGAGCGATTGGCATCATGACGACAGATGCGCTTACAGGGGCGACGCCTGCCTCATTTCTTGCCCATGCCGACCATCGCAGCATGGCGGAAAAAATCGCATCCGACATGATAGCCGGAAAGAGCACAGTCCTTATCGGTTCAAATCCGAAACCGTTTCTGCCTGAAAAGGAAGGCGGGCTCAGAACTGACGGCAGGAATCTGATTACGGAGCTGAAAGCTGCCGGTTATCAGGAAACTTTGACTCCGGAAGCGCTGAAGTCGATTCCCGGAAACAAACCTGTCTATGGTTTCATCAAAAATTGGGATGACACGAAACTGCTTTCCGTTTTTGCCGCTGCCGCTTTTGAAAAACTGAACTCAAATCCTGAAGGATTTTTTATTATGGTCGAGGGGCATTACCCGGACAAGGGAGGGCACGGCAACAATCCGGAGCATAGCGTCAATGGCGCTCTGATGAACAATTTTCTGGCTAAAGCCGCGCTTGATTTTGCTCTGGCGCATCCGGATACTCTGATTGTCGTTACCGCAGATCATGAAACAGGCGGAATCTGTACAATTCAGAACAAGGCGAATCCGCGCAAGCCGTTTATCCATTATACGGCGAAAGGCCATACCGGAGTTCCTGTCGGGGTTTATGCGTTCGGTCCCGGAGCCGACCGTTTTAACGGAGTGATTGAGAACACCGATATTCCCCGGATTTTTGCGGAGCTCTGGAAAATCAAGCTTGATCTTCCGGAAAAGAAATGAGTCTGAACAGATACTTTTACAATAAAAACAGGAGGTCCCCCCTTATGAAGAGAATCCATCTTACAGTTTATTTTATGTTCATTCTGCTTTTCTGCGGAATCATGGAAGGAGCGGCGGAAGAGATCCTTTTCAACGAACAAGTTCGTGTTGTCAATAAAATCACCGTGCCGATTCCTCCCGATGCAATCAGCAATGCCGATGCCGCAGCCGGAGAAATCACGCTTTACATGACTGCGCACCATGACAAAGCAGGCTGGACGGTTTATGGCAAACGCGACACCGACATTTATGTGACGGACGGAGAAAACACTTCGCCACTCCTCAACAAGCCGCGGGCGGCTCATTACGGCACGCTTGCTTCCGGCGCGGCGGTGAAAATCACTTTCAAACTTCCTGCCAAGGCACGCGAAAACGGAATGGAACTGGTCATCACCAAAGGTATTTATGCGATGGGGACTCAGACTCGAACCCCGTTCCGTTTTGAAGTCTGGAAGGGACTCCGCCCCAATATTGCCGTTTATGTGGATAAGATGAACCGCAACTACATTGTCAATTGTACCGATTTTGCCGCTCCCGGTATGCGTTTTACCTATGAAACATCCGATGGACGTAAAGTGGAAAGCCTGTCTCCGACTTTCCGCGGACGTTTTGCAGAGAAGCCCGTACCGGTTAAAATCAAAGTGACGGTTGTCACACCTGCCGATGGAACCATCGCCAAAGAGGTGGAGGCTGTGCCGCATAAGGAGGTTACGAAGGCACCGCTTCCCGTCGAAGACGTTCGTGTCGGGCTCTGCTATTATAATCTGCCGAAAGGCGACCGTCCCGGTGAGAAGTGGGAGAAAGTCCCGGCAAGCTGGACTGCGCAGGCTCCGGCGCTTCAACAGTGCATCAATGAAGAAACCGGCAACCTCTATGTCCTCTGGGGCATGGATCAGGATTACAAGGAGAAAGAGGCCGACTTCCTCAAGCAGCTTGCGGCGCGCAATTACGCTTTTATGACGATCTATCACAACGACAGTCCCTCCAAGCTCGGGGAATACCGTCAGGCGCTCGGCAGGCTTTTCCTGCAGAACAACATCGGTGAACGCAGCGGCCACATCTACCAGGGGCAGCGTGCCGCCGATATGTTCAGGATTCCCACCGACGATCCGGCGATCGACATTGCCGCCAACCGTTTTACCAATGAATTCATTAATCATCATGCCCGGCGGGAACATAAAAAATATGACTATGTTTTCAGTACATCCGGCGCGACGATTTCGGATTACGAGCTGGCAGGCGGAATGGATTTCATCTGCATGGAACTCTATGCCGCCGGAGCGCAGAACTTGAACTTTGCAACAGCCGAGATGCGCGGCGCCGCCCGGAAATGGAAACCTGAATACTGGGGCGGCTGGCTGGCGCATGAATGCCAGACCCGCAACGTTCCTTACGATGTCAAGCAGAAGTTCGATCTTTTCACCGTTGGGCTCTATACGGAATTCATGATGGGCACCAGTGTGATCGTGCTGGAATCCGGCGGGCAGCAGACCCAGGCCGCGTTCAAAACGGATCGGCGCAACAGCAAGCAGCCGGAACCGGGAACTCTGATGAACGATGAAGAATATCGCCGTCTTTACAATACCGGTGACGTCCAGCGCAATCACGGCTTTCTTGATCCTGCGCCGACGGAATATCGCAGGCGCCTGCGTGATTTCTATTCCTTCATCAGGAAAAATCCCCGTGATAAAGGGACTCCCGAAACCAATATTGCCATGCTGCGCGGAATCCTTGACAGCTATATCGGAGCCTTTCATAATTGGATTCCCGCCTGGGCGCAGCA